>CAZNOE010000309.1:0-3946 GCA_964574525.1 uncultured Bifidobacteriaceae bacterium | reverse complement strand
TGCGCTTGCCGTCCGGCGACCATGATGGAGCGCAGTGACCGCCTGTTGGCGCGCCTTTCTGCGTGAGCTGCCTGGCTTCACCACCGCGCGATGGAACGATCCAAAGCGTCGAAGGCGACAGCTGCGCTATCGCCTCCCGGCTGTCCTGCGATGAGGTCGGTACCGATCTTCTCCGCCCAGAGGGTCAGCTGTTCGATGGCGGCGGCGCGAAAGGTGTCGCACGCGGCGAGCAAGGCGGTTTTTTTCTGGGATTGGATCAGGTGCGCGAGTTTGGCGGAGGTGGTGGTCTTGCCCGTGCCGTTGACGCCGACGATGGAGACGACGGTTGGGCCGCTGGGTGCCCTGAGCAAATCAGGTTTGTTCGACGAGAGATTCCTTTCGACTTCAGCGCGCGCGATGGCGAACACGTCGTGACCCGTCGTGCCTTGGGATTCGTAGGCCTGTTTGACGGCGGCAACGATTTGTTGCGTCACAGCCATGCCGAGATCAGCGGCGATAAGGGCGGCTTCGAGTTCTTCGAGCGATTCGCCGGTGAGTTTGGGCGAGCGCGTGACGATGCGTTTGATTTCATGCGCCAGCTTGCTGTGGGTTTTTTGCAGGCCAGCGCGGAATTTGGAAAATAATCCCATGGGAATTCAGCTTGGAGACGGGAGCGCAGAGTTTGGAGTTCCAAGCTTCGACATTCGACCCTCGACCCTCGATTTGAGTCGGGCGACGTATTCGTAGGGAAGTTTAACGGTGCCGATGAGCGGTTTGCCTTTGCTGAGGCCATGGCAATCCGAGCCGCCGGTCACAAGCAAATGAAACTTGTCGGCAAACGCAAGGTAGCGCGCCGACATCGTCGGCGTATGTTTGGTGTGGAAACATTCGATGCCGTCCAAACCGGCTGCCACCAATTCCGGAATGACCTCATCGGTGCGGTTCAATCCCGGATGCGCCATCACCGCCAGACCGCCCGCCTGGTGGATCAATTCGATGGCGTCCAACGCGGACATTTTCATCTTCGGCACCCACGCAGGCCGGTTCTTTTTGAGAAACCGCTCGAAGGCTTCGTCCAACGAACCGCACAGTCTGGCATTGACCAGCGCGCGGGCGACATGTGGTCGGCCAGGGGAACGACAGTTGGCCAGTGCAAACACGGCATCAGCGGACAGCGGAATGTTCAGCTTGTTGAGATTCGCGACCATCTCCCGGATGCGATTCTGCCGGACGGTTTGAAATTTCGCGATCTCGGCAAGCAGCTTCCCGTTGTGCGTGTCGAGAAAATAACCGAGCAGATGCAACTCATTGCCGGCTTGCTCGGCGGTCAATTCCGCGCCGGGAATGAATTCAATGCCCGCCGGCTCGCAAGCGGCCGTCATGCGCGCGCAACCCTCCACGCTGTCGTGGTCGGTCAGCGCCAGCGCGGCAAAACCGAACCGCGCCCCGTGCACCACCACTTCTTCCGGCGAGTATGTGCCGTCGGAGAAATGCGAATGGAGATGGAGGTCGGCGAACATGGCTCAGTGTTCAGTTTTCAGTATTCAGTGTTCAGTTCAAACGAACAGCGGTTCATCGCATCACCGGCGGCAGACAGTACCGCCACTGAATACTGCAAACTGAATACTGAATACTTCCCTTCATTTCACAATCCTCGCCGGCCGCATCAACTCGCCCTTCACTTTGTCCAGAATGCCGTTGACGAACTTGCCGCTGTCCTGGGTGGAAAACTTTTTGGCGATGTCCACGGCTTCGTTGATACTGACCACGGGCGGGATGTCCTCGCGGTGCAACATCTCGTAAATCGCCAGGCGCAGGATGTTGCGGTCCACCGCGGCGATGCGATGCAACTCCCAGTTCTTGACGTGCTTCATGATCTGTTCGTCAATCGCGTCGCGATGCTGGACGGCTCCGCGAATCAGCGGCTCGGCAAACAGGCGCATTTCGGCTTCCTCAGTGGACGGCGGCGGCAACGCCACGGGTTGCCCCCAATGGGCCGGGCCCTTGTCCTCGGCGATGGCCGCTGCCCGTTGCGTTTCCCAAAACTCATCGAGCGCCCGATCCATATCCTCCGGCGGATTCAGATCGTGCTGAAATAAAAACTGCACGGCGCGTTCGCGCGCCTCACGTCGCTTGCCCATACTCGATTATCATGGCGGAGGTCGGTGGCTTCCGAAATCAAAAACTTCGGAAGCGAGCCCTGGAGCGCCGGCGAGACTGTCTCAAAACCCCGGAGGGACGAGTTACACGAGTTACACGAGTCCCCAATCGTTCGAAAATCGCCGAAAAGGCGAAGTCATCTGTTAATCCGATACCCAAACAAAGTTTATCAATTAACGCCCAAGTCCGCGGCGCTGTTAGATTCGGCCCATGAAAATAAACCGGACGTTGCGAAACGCAAGCCGGGCGCGGCTTTGCGCTGGCCTGCTCGCGCTGCTCGTGATAGCCTGCGGCGAGTGCTGGATGGTGTGTCGTTTCAGTGGTGATTGCGCGCGGACAGTGGCCCGACAGGATTTGAGCGCTCAGTTCGCAATACCGGAAATCCAGTTCGCGTCGCGGTAGTCGTCGGCCCGGCCGGTCACGAACAGTTTATGAACGAACACGAACGTTCGGAATTGGAGCGACTAAAGCAGCGGCACGCTCGGCTGCAAGAGGAACTGTCGCTGCTGGCCGGGCAACTGAAACGGCTCGAAACGCAACTCATCACGCCGGCGGCGGCACCGGCACCCGCTCCCACGCCGGTCATTTCGCGAGTTGAGCCAGGCCCTGCGCCAGCACCGGCTCAAGTGAAACGCGTCGAGCCTCCGCCAATCGCCGTTCCGCCGATCATCACGCCGTCCGTGGCCGCCGCGCCACTCCAGCCAAAAATCGTCCAGCCAATCCACGCGCCCGCGCCCAAGCCAGTCGCAGTGCCGCAATCGGAACGTATCGCGCCGCCTCCTTCACCCCCGCCTCTGCGGCCGGTGCAGAGCGCGCCGCCGCGCGTCGCTGCGCCTGAACCGAAAGCATCGTTCGAGATGCGACTCGGCACTTACTGGCTCGTGCGCATTGGCGCGGTGCTGGTGCTGACAGGTTTGGTTTTCTTCGGCAACCTTGCCTATCAGAAGCTGGGCGCGGCGGGAAAAGTCGGTCTGCTGTATCTCGCCAGCGGTTTGCTGCTTGGCGCGGGTTCATGGTGGCAACGCAAGACGGTCAAGGAATCGTTGCAGAACTACGCGCAGGTGCTGTTCGCGGGCGGATTGGCGGCGGTCTATTTCACAACCTACGCGGCGCACTACATCGAGAATCTGCAAGTCATCCCCAGCGCGTTGCTCGATGGAACGCTGCTTCTGGCCTGGGCTGGATTCATGGTCTGGGTCGCCGATCGAAAGAAATCGGAGGTCCTTGCGCTCTTCGCGGTGGGCCTGGCGTATTATGCATCCGTCATCACACCCGTCGGCTCTTTCACGTTGTTCTCGAATCTGGTGCTCACCATCGCCGCCGTGTTTTTCCTCGTGCGCAATCGCTGGGCTGGACTCTCATGGGCGAGCCTCGTGGCGACTTACGCGGCGTATGCCTATTGGCGATTCTACCACGGCGAAGGCTGGCGCTGGCCTGAGGCTAACGAAGGACTTTGGCTCGGCGCATCGTTTCTGTGGGGCTACTGGCTCGTGTTTACCGTGGCAGTATTCTTGTCGAAGCACGAAGGAGTAGCAGGTGAGCGCCGTGCCGCCTTCCTGACGTTCAACAACGGTGCCATGTTCGCGCTGTTCATAATGACGATGATCCATGTGAACACGGGCAAGCTGTGGCAATTCTGTATCGGCTATGGCGCCGTGCTGCTCGCGCTGGCGGAATTGTCGCGGAAAGTTCTCGCCAGCGAACCGCTGACCAAGAACACCTACCTCACGCAAGGGCTCGTCCTCGTCACGGTCGGTCTCGTCTCAAAATACCTCGACACGCCGCGCACGCTCGCGCTCGTGCTCGC
>CAZNOE010000308.1:0-7036 GCA_964574525.1 uncultured Bifidobacteriaceae bacterium | reverse complement strand
GGCGTCCATTGCGCGACGGCGCGCATTTTGCGCGTGCCTTCCTCCTGATAATACTCGTGCAGGCGGCGCAGGACTTCATCCTGTTTGCCGCTCACTTCGCCGGACATGTATTGGTTGGCGAACAGATCGGGAAACCGGCCCGAGGCGTTGAGGGCCTCGGCCGGCGTCGCGCCCGCCCGAACGTCCGGCCCCCACGCATAAACAGTGCGGCGCAACGCGGGCGAGCCGCTCACGGTGGCCGCGAGTTCCCAGGCTTCGATGATGGACACGCCCGCGCTGATGAGCGCTTCGAGCGCCATTGCCAGCCGGGCGAGAGCCAGTTCGCGTCGCGCAGTACCGAGGACGGGAATCGGGCGAATAACTTTTTCGATGAAGCTGCGCCATGTTTCGCCGTGCTTGGCCTGCGTGGCGTAAATCACCAGCGCGAGCAGCGCGTAAATCGGGATAAGGATGCCAAAGGTTTGAGCGACGTAGGCAATCCAGTTTCCCGAAAGAAAAAGCTTCGGGAAAGGGAAAATGAAAATGGCGAAGTGCAGCAGAAACGCCGGATAAGCCAGGTCGGCAATCATCTGCCGCGCCAGGCGAGCGCGGTCGCTGTAGTAATCAGCAAGCACGCGGAAACAGGCGTCTAGCCGGCCGCTGCGTTCGCCCGCTTCGAGCAAGGCGATGTCGAAGGCCGTCGCCCAACTGCCGGCGCGCTGCATTGATTCCGAAAAGGTGAAGCCCTTGGCGAGTTCGTCGAGCACGCGGCGGAGCGGTTTGCGATAGGAGCGGGAAGGTGGGTGCCGCTGGAGTTGTCCGACGGCGTGAATGAGACCGAGGCCTGCCGCAGTGAGTTGAGCGAGTTGGTGGTACAACTCGGAGCGCCGGGTAAGTTGGCCGGGCGTGACAATCAGCGGCATAACCGCCCCGAAGGCTTTCGGGGTCAGGCCGCCACGCGGTCGAGGCTGGCTTTGAAGTCGCGCTTGCTGCGTGCGCCGACAATCTGCTCGGCCACCTCGCCCTTGGCGAAAACGAGCAGCGTGGGAATGGCGCGGATGCCGTATTCCGCGGCGAGCGCCTGCTGCTCGTCAATGTTGACCTTGCCGATTTTGGCGCGCCCCTCGAATTCGTCCGCGAGTTCGTCGAGGACGGGCGCAATCATTTTGCACGGGCCACACCACTCAGCCCAGAAATCAACGAGCACCGGAGACGTGGATTGAAGGACCTGTTCCGCAAAGTTTTCCTGGGTCAGGTTTACGATCAAAGGAGAAGACATAATTCAAAAAGATGATGTGTCGGACCATGAAAGCGCGCTCGAGTCTGCCCGCTCTCGCGGTGTTCAATTCGTCGGCAAGAACCAAACCAAATAAACCACGCTGCCGACTGCCAGCAAGCCGACAATGGCCGCCGCGAGTGCAAGCGCGGTGTCCAAGGTGCTCACCGTCGGTGCGGCTTTGGCTGCGGGGGCCATTCTCGGCGCAGCCGCGGCGGGTCGTTGGGCCACGGGCGCGGCGCTGGCGCGTGGTGCCGGCGGCGCGGACCCGGTCGAAGGCGACGCAGGCGCGGGCGCGGCAGAGGGAGCCGCCGACGCTCCCGTCGGGCCACCGGGCGGTAGAGTCGGAAGTTTGATTGTGGGCGCCGCCGATGGTTTCGGTGGCAAATTGATGCGGACGGTTTCTTTCTTGGGCTGGACCTTGCCGGTTTCCTTCTTCGGCGGAACGGCGCCACCCGGGGTGTTAGGAATGTTCTCTGCCATAAATTTTACGTGGTCAAGATAAGTTGCCGCCCCGTG
Organism: uncultured Bifidobacteriaceae bacterium; assembly: GCA_964574525.1. Lineage (GTDB taxonomy): Bacteria > Verrucomicrobiota > Verrucomicrobiia > Limisphaerales > JADLHS01 > WYBW01. The sequence goes on along the minus strand of CAZNOE010000308.1, from coordinate 5,262 downwards.
GTGTCAAACTCTTATTCGGAAAAACAAATTGCGATTAAATCCAGAGTTCGTTTATGCGCGAAACGCCGTAACCACTGGGGCCCGAACTACCTCAGGTCTTTTCTTCGATGAGTTCGCGCCGGGCGCCGCTGAGAAGCTGTTCAACAAAATTTGTCGAATAAACGCCACGCCGGAAATTGGGGTCTTGCAGGATCGCCTGCTGGAAGGAAATCGTGGTCTTGATACCCGTAATCATGAATTCCCCGAGCGCACGGCTCATCTTGTCCATCGCCTCGCGCCGGTCTTTTCCGTAGGTGATCAGCTTGCCGATCATCGAATCGTACATGGACGGAATTGTGTAGCCCGCATAGGCATGGGTGTCCACGCGCACGCCGCGCCCGCCGGGCTGATAGTACATTTCGATGCGGCCCGGGCTGGGACGAAAATCGTCGAAGGGGTCCTCGGCGTTGATGCGGCACTCAATGGCGTGGCCTTTGAATTGAACGTCACCCTGCGAAAGCTTCAGCGGCTCGCCCATCGCAATCATGATCTGGTAACGCACCAGGTCAAGACCCGTGACCTCCTCGGTCACCGGGTGCTCGACTTGAATCCGCTTGTTGACTTCGAGGAAGAAAAAGTTGCCGTGATTATCCACGAGAAACTCGACGGTGCCGGCGTTGGTGTAATTGGCCACTTCGGCGATTTTCACGGCGGCTTTGCCCATTTTATCCCGCAGCTTCTTGAACTTATGCTCGATGAGCGGAGACGGACTTTCCTCCACCACCTTCTGGTGGCGCCGCTGAACGGAGCAATCGCGCTCACCCAAATGAATGATATGCCCTTTCTGGTCGCCGAGGATTTGGAATTCCACGTGGTGTGGGTTCTCAATGTATTTCTCGATGTAAACACCGGAGTTGCCGAAGGCCTTCTCTGCTTCGGTGCGCGCGGTGTGGTAACCCTTGACCAGGGAAACATCGTTGTGAGCCACGCGCATGCCCCGTCCGCCACCGCCTGCCACGGCTTTGATCATTATTGGGTAGCCGATCCGCTTGGCGACGGCCACGGCGTCCTGTTCGTTCTGTACGATCCCATCGGATCCGGGAGGAGTCGCCACGCCCGCCTTCTTGGCCAGCGCGCGGCTGACGGCTTTGTTCTCCAGCGCGCTCATGGCCCGGGAATTCGGACCGATGAAGCGGATGTTGCAGCTCTCGCAAACTTCAGCGAAGTGGGCGTTCTCCGACAAAAAGCCGTAGCCGGGGTGGATGGCGTCCACATCGGTAATCTCTGCAGCACTGACGATGCGGTCAATGCGCAGGTAACTTTCCGACGCCGCAGCTTTGCCGATGCAGATCGCCTCGTCGGCCAATTGCACGTGCATGGAATTGATGTCCGCTTCCGAATAAACCGCGACCGTCCGGATATTAAGTTCCTTGCAGGCGCGGATGATGCGCACCGCAATTTCCCCGCGATTTGCTACCAGGATTTTCTCGAACATGTGTGCTCAGAAGAGTCTTCCGACCGCCACACTCGTGCGTCGTTGGGCCGCGCGTTTCAGGCGGGCCGCACCTTGAACATCGGTTGTCCAAACTCGACTGGTTTGGCGTTTTCCACGAGAACCTGCGTGATCACTCCTTTGACCTCCGCCTTGATCTCGTTCATGACCTTCATCGCTTCAATGATGCAAACCACCGTGTCCGGATTGACCTCCATGCCGACTTCAACATAGCTGGCAGACTCAGGTGATGGCGTCCGATAGAATGTCCCGATCATTGGCGATTTAATCTCGACCTCGTTCGTGGACGGGAGAGTAGCCGCTGGTGGTGCGGGTGGGGCTGGAATTGCGGGACTAACAGGGCCAGAAGTGACCGCCGCGGGTTCGTCATACTGAACTGCGGGAGTGTTCGGACTGCCTGCCCGTTTAAGTCTGATCTTAAAATCCTCCTTTTCGAGTTCGAACTCGGAAACCGAGTTTTTCCTCATCAAGTCGATGATTGCCTTGATATCTTTTAGGTCCACGGTTTTTTGTCTGATCGGCTTCCCGAAGTTCCCTAGTTTTACCACCACTAAAAAGGCAGAAGCCGAAGTTCGACTCTGCTTGTGCGACTATTTAAGTTGAGCGGAGCATAGGTGTGGTTAGAAACAGCGTCAAGTGGCAATTTTAAGACCGCTAAAAACAGGTAAACAGGCCCGAAAACACGGGAGTACAACTGGACCCCGACTAGTCGTTAACGTTAAGTGACGCTTCCAATGCTAAAACGTACGAAGTCGGGCCGAAACCACTGATCTGGCCCCGGCAAACGGGAGCAATCACCGACTTCTGACGGAATTCCTCGCGGGCATGGATGTTTGATAAGTGGACCTCGATCACCGGCACTTCCACCGCAGCGATTGCATCGCGTATCGCGATACTGGTGTGCGTGTAGGCAGCGGCGTTCAAGACAATACTGGCGAAGTTTCCCGGCGCAGATTGAATCCAATTCACCAACTCGCCTTCAATGTTCGTCTGCCGGAATTCCACCTCTACCTTCAACTCGGTCGCCCGTTTCCTTACGTCGGCCTCGATCTGGGCCAAGGTCTTGTGGCCGTAAATGCCGGTTTCCCTTTGTCCCAGGAGATTTAGGTTGGGGCCGTTCAGGAAAAGAATCTTCATCTCGCGGGTGAGATTAACTATCTGACCCACCTTTGTCGATTCGTTTTGGGCCGGTACCAACAAGCCAGCCGGCCAGCCCGAAGGCCGTCCACGCCAAGGCCGGTATGTAAAGCCCGAATTCCATCAATCCCTGTAAAGTCCAACCCAACAGCCCCAGCCAGACGGAAAACCTCGGCCGAGTCTCCGGTGTTGCTGGTTTGGAGTAACCGCAAACCAGGATACTCAGCGCGAAAGCGAGGTATGTTAGTCCGCCGAGGACTCCCGAATCCGACGCCTGTTGCAAGTAATCGTTGTGGGTCAGGCGGGACATTTCGGATTCGGGCCGCTTGACGGCTTGGTAGGCGATCGAAAACGTCCCTGGCCCGGTACCGAACACCGGTTTCGCCGCCGTCGTCTGGAAAGCCGCCCGCCAGTAATCAAACCGGGCGCTGACGCTGGTTGCGCCACGTTGGAAAAAGTTCGCGTACTTTACGAAGAAACCCGCCAGACCAAAAACCAGAAGCACGCTAACGAGGGCCACTTTTGCGCGCCGCGACCACGAGAGATGGAGGAGGGCGACCAAGGCCAACAACAACGCCAGCAGCCAGCCTCCCTTCGACCCCGACCAATACAGGCACGCCAATGCCGCTGCCGTGAACATCCCAACCAACAAGCCGCGCGAAGCGACGGTCAGCCGACCGCAAAATTGCCAAATCATCACCATCGTCGGCGGAAGCATAAGAAGAATCACCCCGGCCAGCGCGTTGGGATAAAACAACGTGGAAAAAATCCGGTCGCTCGAAATCTTTTTCAAATACTCCGGCGGCACCGTCTTCAACTGCGGATAAACGTATGTGTAAAAATATTCTCGCGTGTCAGCCAAACCTCCGAAGTGCTGGTCAAATCCGACCGCCAACACGATGCCAAGTGCGAATGCGATCGCTCCCCACATGGCGCAAGCCGACTTGTCGCGGCTCAAACAGAAGACGCCCAGACAGAAACAGACCACGCATGCCACGAAGTGCTTCAAGGTCGCCCTTGTCATCTCCGCGTCCACCGTGTGTGTTGCCGAAACGAACTGCCACGCCAGCCAGGCCAGAGGCAGCACCAGCACCCATTTCGGGACTCCCGTTGGCCAGCGTCCGGCAAACAGGCCCACCACCGCCACCAAACCCAGCAGCCAATAACCCACCTCTACCGGCCACGACATGACGATCCACTCGGTTAAGTTCGTCGGCGGCTCGATAAATTTTTCCATGATGGGCGGGTTGCCGAACTTGAGCAGCGCCAAGCCGAGAAACGCGCCAAACAGTCCGGAGAACGCCCACGGCGGCACGACGGCGGTGCGCTGATTTGCAAGATTTTTTTCCGAAGCCATCGGCGGAATCGGTTTAGGGAAATGCGCGCCCGACTACAGGTGCAGTTTCAGCAAACCCACCTCCAGCGCCAGCGCTTCCTGCACGTTCGTGTGCAGCAGCCGCTGTGTCTGCTCCATGACGCGCAAATTCTCCAACGCCTGTTGCGCAGTGATACGACCAGCCACCCGCTCTGCGCCAGCCAGCGCGGGAAAGTTCAGCAGTTCGCGCCCGCCGGCCAGCGTATGCAACCACACGTCCCTCAGCCACCATTGCACTGCGAGCAACGCCTCCGTCCGCTGTCGGCGGTATTCCGCTTCGATCGCCGCTTTCAGCTCCTCCTCCCATTTCTCGCGCAACTCCTTCTCCACGTCCTCGTAACGTTCCAGCGGCGAGCGAGCGCTCAACGCCTCCTCCACGCGCGCCTTCATTGCGCCCAACCTCTGCAGCAGCACATCCATGAGCCGATAGCGGCCCAGCAGGCTTTTCTGTTCCGCCGCCGCCATATCGCTGAACTTCGCCAGCCACTCCAACTGCGCCGGGTCGAATCGCGCCGCGCCCTCGCCAGCAAAGTTCAAACGCAGGCAGCGCGACAAAACCGTCTCCAACAACCGTTGCGGCTCGGTGCTCAACAAGATCAAAACCGATTTCGCCGGCGGCTCTTCCAGCGTTTTGAGAAAGGCGTTCGCCGCCTGCACATTCAGCCGGTCCGCCGCTACGATGACAGCCACCTTGTATTCCGCCTCAGTCGGCTTGAGATGGATTACCTGCATCAACTCGCGCATCTGCTCGATGACGATCACGCGCGACTTTGACTCCGGCCGGACCCAATGCACATCTGCGTGGTTGGCGTGTTCGATCTTCCGGCAACTCAGGCAGGCGTCGCAGCAATCAACGCCCACGCCGCCGGCCTTCACCGGTTTCTGGCAATTGAGCGTCTTGGCCAGCGTGCGCGCCAGCGCCTCCAATTCGTCGAGCTGATGCCCGGTGAACAGGTAGGCGTGCGCCAACCGCCCGCGTTGCAGCGAGCGCTGGAGCAACTGCACACCCTGTTCCTGTTCTGGAAAATCTTCGAATGCCATCGCTGGGCTATTCTTGCCCAAGGCGATTCCAGCGACAATGAATTTTCACAATCTGCCTTCCTTGAAAACTGAAGCGGCACCGGGTCCGCAAGCTCGGTGCCGGAAACGCACGAGACGGTGGAATACAACGCGGCTCGAATCCAGTCGCGCTACCCGTTCCGAGCTAGTGTTCTTTGATTGTCAGTTGTGGGGTAAGATTAAGGCTCAACCACACGAG
>CAZNOE010000307.1:0-7041 GCA_964574525.1 uncultured Bifidobacteriaceae bacterium | reverse complement strand
CGAATCAGTTGGAGAAAATGATTCGCGATATGTATGCGCACAACCAGATGGACGAGGAACTCATCAAGCAGCGCATCGTTGAGCAAGTGGACACGAAGCGATTGGAAAGCATCACCAATTCAACTTTGGAAGGACTCGCCAAACGCGAACTGAATCTATCCGCCATCATTGGCAAATCCGCCGAGGCCAAGGAACGTAGGCTCGTGCCGGAAGTCATCGAAGATTTCTTCATCCAGGCCGCGCCCATTGTCGGTGTTCATCCCAATGAAATTCGCGAAGGCGGTCACGTGTACAAACTTGGCAAAGTGCCGCGCACGCTCTGGCCCGTTGGTGAAAGGCTCGAACCTCGCTTCGGCAAATTGGGCCGCGAATACAAAAACATCGTCTTCGACAAGGAGCACCTGAAACGCGATGCCACGCTGGAATGGGTCACGCCCGGCCATCCGCTGTTTGAGGCCGTGCGGGAAGATGTTACCGAGCACGTCCGCGAAGACTTGTTGCGCGGCGCGGTCTTTTACGACCTCCACCAGGCATACCCTTACCGGCTCGACGTGTTTGCGGCGTCTATCAAAGATGGACGAAACAACCAGCTTCACCGCCGCATCTTTGCCGTGCAGGCCGACCACAGCGGCACGATGAATATCCGCCAACCGACCATCTTCCTCGATCTGGCACTCGCGCCGAAGGACACGAACGTTCCCGACGGCGACGGGTTGCCCGACCGCACTGCCGCCGAACGATTCCTCGTTGCCACGGCGCTCAATCCTTTCCTTGCCGAAGTCGCCGCGCAGAGGTCAAAAGAAACGGCGACCATCGAGCGCCATCTTAAAATCAGCCTCAACGAATTGATTCACCGCCAGAATCTCCGCATGGCAGAAATCCATGAGCAGGGACAATTCGGTGACGAAACATTGATGGCTGCCAACATGAAGAAAGTTGAGGACAAGCTCGACGAACTCAATGGCCGGCTGGAACAACGCACGGCTGAACTGCGCCGTGAAGCCGAGTGCATGATCGGTGACATCCAGCACGTCGGGCGGGCTTGGGTGTTGCCGCACCCGGAGCGAAACTCGCCGCAAATCCGTGAAATGGTCACTGATCCTGAAATTGAGCGCATCGCCGTGCAACACGTCATCGCCCACGAGGAAGCGCGCGGTTGGAAAGTTGAAAGCGTCGAGCAGGACAATCGCGGCTTTGACCTCATCTCACGCAAACCGCATCCCGAAGACGCGAACAACGCCATTGAAGTCCGCTTCATTGAAGTCAAAGGCCGCTCGCACACCGGCGACATCGCTTTGACCTCCAATGAATACAACACCGCCCGACGCTTGCGCAAAGATTACTGGCTCTACGTCGTCTTCCACTGCGCCTCGCCAAAGCCGTCGCTGAATATTCTCAACGACCCCTCGACGCTGGACTGGCAGCCCATCGTCAAAGTTGAGCATTACCGGCTGCGGCAGGATTCAGTGAAAAATCCTGTCGAGTTGAAAGAAGACGCACCGCCATACCGGACAGGAGGCACAGCATGAGCAAACTTCGTGTCTTCGTCAGTTCGGTCCAGAAAGAATTGGAGCCTGAGCGTGTGGCTATCGCTTCACTGATCACCACCGATCCATTTCTGATGCAGCATTGCGAGCCTGTCTTGTGGGAAAAGGAACCGGCGCCAGCTCGTCCGGCAGACAAACCCTATCTCGAATGTCTCCGCAGTTGTCAGATTTACATTTTGCTCATCTTCAACGATTACGGCCAGCTCGACGGCGACGTTTCGGCGACGCATCACGAGTATCGTCTGGCGCAAGAGCTCAAACTGCCGGCACTAGTTTTTCTGAAAGGTGCCGACGAAGCACGCAAGCAGGAGACCCGGGGCTTCATCAACGAGGTCAAACAGCACAAACACACCTACAAACGCTTCGTTGATCGCGAAGACCTCAAGCCGGAACTCCGGCGGGGTCTATTGAACCTGCTCAAGACGGAGTTTGAATTCAAACCGTCAGCGGATGAAGCGGTGGGCGGGCGCGAACAGATCGAGGCCTCTTCCACGTTTGAATCGAAACCGCTGCCTAGTGTCCCGTGGTCTTCGTTGGACTCACGCCAGGTTTCCGCTTTCGCTTCCGTCGTCGTTGAGAGTGCGGGGATGCGGGTCTTCGAGGATTCTGTCTGCCCGCCGATGCACACCCGCGGACTGCTCTGGCGTGACACAGCCAAAGGCGAGTTCTATGCGACTGCGGCCGGGCTGCTCTTGTTCGGCCAACTTCCCGCAGATCATTTTCCCCAAACCGCGATTCTCATCGACGCCTACGCGGGCACAAAGGTTTCCGGCAAACCTCGCGGCCAGTTGACCATCAATGCGCCGTTGCCCGTAGCCATCGAGCAGGCGCTGCAATTCGCCGACAAGCACACTTTTCACCCGACCCGCGTCATTGGCATCAACAATATCGCACTCGACGAATATCCACAGCGCGCACTCCGTGAAGCACTCGTCAATGCTGTTGCCCACCGAAACTACGAAGACGCCAGCCGGAAAATCATGGTCGAGGTTTTCACAGATCGCATCGTAATCTCCAGTCCCGGCTATCCGCCGGCACCGTTGACACTCGCTAAATTGCGTCGCGGCAACTACCGACCGTGCTCCCGCAATCCGGTCATTGCACAAACCCTCGCCACCTTGAAACTCATGGAACAACGTGGGAGCGGTTTTGCCCGCATGCGGGACGCCATGATCAACCATGGTTTGGATGCGCCTGTCTTCGTCCAGCAAGACGGATATTTCGTGGTGACGTTCCATGGACCCAATGGAAATTATGAACGATTAAAAGCGCCCGAAGATGCTACGGGCCTTATCCCTCCCGCCGTCGAAGCCCAACTCAATGCACGCCAGAAAAAGATCATGCACGAAGTCCAGAAAGAAGGTGTGGTGGCGAGCGGCTGGTGCCGCGGTGCTTTGGACGTAACCTACGACACTGCGAATCGGGACCTCGTGGACTTGGTTGGCAAAGGGCTTTTGGTTCGAGTAGGCCGGGGACGCTCGACGCGATTCAAACTTAAGGCTGCTGAAGCTAATCTTCCGACGCTCTTCCGATGATCCGGCCAAATCTACCGATGATTGCTGCCACATTCCCGACCTCGCGTCGGCGAATGTGTGGATTCGGCGGCTTGGTTTACATCGGCTACGTAGGCCGGCTACGGCGACCTAAAACCTCCATGTTTCGGGCAAATCTACAGTTCTCAGAATCTTCCGATAATCTTCCGATGATTCACAGGAATCTTCTGATATCTCTCAAGAACGCACCTGTTCCATTCGCCTGTAATCAGAACGCCGGCACGCAGTTCGATCACGACAAAGGCGCGTTCACCGGGGCAGCTAGCGCTTGGCCACCGGTTACCACACGAGTCTTTCGCCGTTATCGAACTGTTCTTCGAGCCGCTCTTCACTACCAAGGAAGTCGGCAAAGGCACACAACTGGGCCTGCTGCTGGATTTCAACATGCCACAAATGGACGGCTCTCCGGCTTCGGTGCAAACAGCGGCAATCTCTCGGAAAAATGACCCAATACACCAAACGCCTCATCGAAGTTGACCTGCCTATCAAGCGCATCTCGGCGCACGCGCGGCGCGAGAAATCCATTCGGCATGGGCATATTTCAACGCTGCACATCTGGTGGGCAAGGCGTCCGCTGGCGGCGTGTCGGGCGGTGATTTGCGCGGCGCTGTGGCCTGACCCGGCTGACGAAAACTGCCCGCCCGCATTTCGCAAAGCAGCCGCCAAACTCATTCTCGACTTCGCACGCAAGATCACGGCTGATACCAAACTCGCCAACGAGCATTGTTCACCGGAGAACTACAAGGCGTGGTCAACGCTGGTTCAAAAGCCGCCCGCTGGCAAATCTTTCGCGTGGCTGCGCACCGCGTTGCTCGACTTCATCGCCGACTTCGCCAATTGGGACAATTCCACCGTCCGCGAATACCTCGACACCAGCCGCGCGCTGACCCAGGCGGCGCACGAGGCATTGGGCGGCGCGCCCGGCACGCGACCGCTCGTCGTGGACCCGTTTTGCGGCGGCGGCTCAATTCCCCTCGAAGCCTTGCGCGTGGGCGCAGACGCCTTCGCCAGCGACCTCAATCCCATCCCCGTTCTGCTCAACAAAGTCGTCCTCGAATACATCCCCAAATACGGCCAGCGCCTCGCCGATGAAGTTCGCAAATGGGGCGAGTGGATTCAGCAAGAAGCCGAAAAGGAGCTGACCGAGTTCTATCCCACGGACGCGGACGGCGCAAAGCCCATTGTCTATCTCTGGGCGCGGACGATTCAATGCGAAGGCCCCGGCTGCGGCGCTGAGTTGCCATTGCTCCGCACCCTGACTCTGGCAAAGCGGGCGAGCGATGCGTGTTTGGAATTTGACCTCGACACAGTGCGGAAGCGAATCGGACTAAGACGGGCAACGAAACCGTCCGCCAACGCCCCGGGCACAATCAAGGGAGGTTCCGCGACTTGTCCGCTTTGTAACTACACGACGCCCTCAACAAACGTCCGACGACAGCTCTCGCAATATCATGGCGGAGCGTCGAACGCCCGCCTTTACGCTGTCGTCCTGACAACCCAAAACAAAACCGGACGCACATACAGATGCCCAAATGACCGCGACTTAGCGGCAATCGCGTCAGCCAAGGAAAGACTTCGAAGATTGCAGGAATCAGACCCGGAAGCAATTCCGCACGAGACGCTGGCGCCCGAAAGGCCATCACCAAATGCCCGTGGTCTGTCGCCGGTTGCGAGGATTGGCGTTCGCCACTTTGGAGACCTATTCGCACCGCGTCCGACGCTGGCTCTCATAGTGTATTCGCGATTGGTCAGAGCAACGATTCAGAAACTTTCCCAGGAAGACCCCGAAAAGGCTAAAGCAATAGGTGCTTGTCTTGCGTTTGCGGTGGATAAGCAAGCAGATTTCAATTCCTCGCTGTCCCGGTGGGCTAACCACATGGAAAAGAGCGTTGCGACGTTCGGACGGCACGCGCTCCCGGTGCTTTGGGATTGGGGTGAAATCGTGCCTACGAGTGAAGCAACCGGGAGTTTTGAGATCGCGGTAGATTGGATTGCGAATGCGTTGGCGCAGACTGCAAAAGGGACAGGCCCTTCGCCCAACTCTCAAACTGCGGTGATGCAGTCTTCAGCCACCGCACACCCACTCGCAGACGACGCGGCGCAGCTTCTTGCAACAGACCCGCCTTACTACGACGCGGTTCCGTATGCGGACCTTTCCGACTACTTCTACGTTTGGATGCGACGCATGTTGAAGGATTCATTTCCTGAACTGATGCAAGAAGCTCTCTCACCTAAAGACGAAGAAGCTATTTGGAACCCGTCTCGCAAAGTAATAGCGACCGGGAGAACCAAAGACCAAGCATTCTACGAAGAACAGATGTTCAAGGCTTTTGCTTAAGCGCGGCGTATCGTCGAACCGAACGGAATCGGCGTCGTGGTTTTCGCCCATAAGAGCACGAGCGGGTGGGAGGCCATATTGCACGCGTTAATCAGTTCGGGCTGGATTGCTACCGGCTCTTGGCCGATTGACACCGAAAAAGCCGACAGAATGAACGCCCAAGGTACCGCGTCGCTCGCTTCGTCAGTTCACATTGTGTGCCGTCCGCGCGAGAATCCCGACGGCTCGGTGCGCGCGGACGAAATCGGCGATTGGCGCGATGTATTGCAGGAGTTACCCCGCCGCATCCACGAATGGATGCCGCGCCTGGCCGAGGAAGGCGTCGGCGGCGCAGACGCCATCTTCGCCTGTCTCGGCCCGGCCCTGGAAATCTTCTCCCGCTATTCGCGCGTGGAGAAAGCCAGCGGCGAGACTGTCGCGCTCAAGGAATACCTGGAATGTGTTTGGGCGGCGGTCGCCAAGGAAGCGCTCACAATCATTTTCCCGGACGCGGATACCAGCGCCTTTGAAGAAGACGCCCGATTGACCGCCATGTGGCTCTGGACGTTGACCGGCGGAAAGACAGAGGCTACGAACGGCGAGAACGCCGAGGACGCGGACACGGACGACGAATCCGAAGGCGGTACAAAGAAACCAAAGGCCACCGGCTTCGTCCTCGAATACGACGCCGCGCGCAAAATCGCGCAGGGACTCGGCGCGCACTTGGAAGATTTGAGCAGCCTCGTGGAACTTTCCGGCGATCAAGCCCGTCTGTTACCCGTCGGCGAACGCGCCCGCCACCTGTTCGGCAAAGAGGAAGGCAAAGTCACGCCTGCCAGAAAAAAGAAAGTGCCGCAACTCGACTTGTTCAAAGTGCTCGAACAGGCCGACGAAGGCGGCACGACTTTCGGCGAAACGAAAGTCGAACGTCACGGCGAAACCGTCCTCGACCGCATCCACCAAAGCATGATCCTTTTCGCCGCCGGTCGCAGCGAAGCATTGAAAAGATTTGTCGTTGAGGACGGCGCGGGTCGCGACCAGCGCTTCTGGCGTCTTGCCCAAGCCCTGTCTGCGCTCTACCCTTCGCACACCGAAGAAAAGCGCTGGGTTGACGGCGTGTTGGCGCGGAAGAAGGGGTTGGGGTTTTAAGCAGCGATGAAACGCTATCGTGTCATCCTCGATACAAACGTGATTCTGGCGGCGATGCGGTCGCAGACCGGCGCATCGTATCGGCTGCTGATGACCATCGGCCATCCGCAATGGCAGAGTGTGGTGACGCCCGCGTTGATGTATGAATACGAAGACGTGGCCCGAAGGCCGGGCAATGCGCCGGGACTGTCGCCGCAGGACATCACCGACATTCTCGATTTGATTTACCAGCAATCGCACCGGCAGTTGGTCTGGTTTTCGTGGCGTCCGGTGTCGCCAGACCCGGGCGATGATTTGGTGCTGGACGCGGCAGTAGCGGGCGGGTGTGACTTTGTGGTATCGTTCAACGAGCGACACCTCCGGGCGGCGCGGGAGTTTGGCATCGAAGTCCTGAAGCCGGCGGAGTTGCTCAAACTGATAGGTGAAATAAAATGAAAGCCATCGAACTGAAAATGCCGGATGAAGTTTACCAGAA
>CAZNOE010000306.1:0-7050 GCA_964574525.1 uncultured Bifidobacteriaceae bacterium | reverse complement strand
CCCGGCTGATTGAACTGGAGGTAAGCGTGGATCGCGACCCGTTGACACGCTACCGTTGCGACGGCCTCATTGTCAGTTCACCAACCGGCTCGACGGCCTACTCGCTGGCCGCCGGCGGCGCGTTGGTTTTTCCGACCGCCGATGTTTTCTCGATTACGCCGATTTGCCCACACACGTTGTCGAATCGCTCACTGATTCTGCCGCTGACCTCCGCCATCCGCATCAAAGCAGTCAGTCCAAAGGCCGCCACGATCCTCAGTTGCGACGGCGAAGTCGTCAGCGAAATGGATTGTGGAGACGAAGTGAACGTCCGCCGCAGCCGGCGCACGGTGCGCTTGATGAACCTGGCAGACAGTTCGTTTTTCGAGGCGCTGCGCCGCAAGCTCCATTGGCGCGGCGCGAACGTGTAAAACTAAAAATGCAAAATGAAAGGTGACTGCACGGCGGCAGTGCATTTTTCATTTTTCACTTTGAATTTTTGATTGCAATGGTCCGCTTAAAAGACATAGCCGAACGGGTGGGCGTCTCGATCATGACGGTCTCCAAAGCCCTGCGCGACGAACCGGATGTTTCGGCGGGCACGAGAGCGCGGATCAAACTCGTGGCGGAGCAGATGGGTTATGTGCCGGATTCGATTGGCCAGGGTCTTCGCACGCGCACGACGAAATTATTCGGTCTCGTCATTCCCTCCACGACGAATCCGATTTTCGCCCGCATCGTATTCGCCATCGAGGAGCGCGCGCACGAACTGGGCTACGACATTTTGCTGGCCCACACTCAGAACATTCCCGAACGCGAGGAGGCCTGCATCCGCCGCTTCCTGTCGCGGCGGGTAAACGGACTGTTCATTTCGCCGGTTTACCGCATGGACCCGGAGGCACGGGTTTACCAGGAATTACGCGTCCGCCAGACACCTGTCGTGCTGCTCGGTCCTCCGTCCCCTTTTTGTTCCGGCTTCGTCAGCGTCCAAATCGAGGAACTGGTAGCCAGTTACATGGTCACTCAACACCTGCTCAAACTGGGCCACAAACGAATTGCCTTTCTGACCGGGCCAACCGTGGCGCCTTGGGCGCATGAACGCTTCGAAGGTTATCGCCGCGCACTGCGCGAAACGGGCATGGACGTGGATGACCGTCTGGTCTTTCAAGCCGGCAGCACAATCGAGGACGGCGTCAAAGCCGCACTCCAGATGGCCAACGAAAAATCCGACTCCACGGCGGTCCAGGCGGTGAACGATCTGGTGGCCATTGGCTGCGCCAGCATGATGCTCAATCAGCGTATCCGCATTCCGCAAGACCTCTCCATCGCCGGATTCGGCAACGTGCTTATCGCCGAACATTTTCGCGTTCCCCTGACGACGGTGCGCCAGCCCAAGTTCCGCCTCGGTACGGCGGCCGTGGACGCGATGATGCAACTGCTCGCGGGAAAGCGGACCGAACTCAAACGTCTGCCTGCCGAACTGATCGTGCGTGAGAGCACCGCCCCTCCGCGGGCCAGTTGACCTGGCTGCCCAAACCTTCAGTACGGGGCATATTTGGTATCCGCCCTGCTTAGGAGGCAGCCATGAAGAAGATACTATTTGGAATCGGCGTTTTCACCGTTGTGTTGGGCATTGTGTGGGCCAGCCGGGCCTGGACCAGCCTGCGGGTCAACGCCCGCACGTCCAAATTCAATGAAGACGTGGAAAACCTCTTTATTGGCCTGCAAAAATACAAGGAGCGCGTTGGCACTTATCCCGTTGGAAGCAATGCCGATGTCGCCAAGTCCCTTCAGGGTAACAACCCAAAAAATGTCATCATCCTGGTCGGTCGCAAGACAGAACTGAACGAAAAAGGTGAATACGTGGATCCTTGGGGACAACCCCTCCGCATTTATTTCTCGGACAGTGGCGTGCTCATTCGCTCCGCGGGACCCAATCGCCGATTCGATGACAGCACTGTCATGGAAGCGGACGATTTCATCCGCTCGAACTAGACAGTCGCCCGGATGGGCCGGCGCCAGGCGGCGATGAACATCCCGCCACCCCCGCTCTGGTGCGGCCAGAGAGTCACAGCAGGAGCCGACTCAAGAACGTTTTGGCTCCTTTCATTGGTACTCACAACCGGTAACGCCAACGGCTCAAACTCTGGATGCGTTTCGCTGAACGCCGCCACCACTCCCGCCGTCTCCGCTCGCGTCAACGTGCAAACCGAGTAGATCAGTCTTCCGCCGGGCTTAACCGAAGGCGCAACGTTGGCGAGAATCTCGCCCTGAACTTGCGCAAGTTCTCTTACATCCTCCATCGTCGTCGTCCAGCGTGCGTGTGGATTTCGTTGCCACGTGCCCATGCCGCTGCACGGCGCGTCCACCAGCACGCCGTCAAACTTTGTTTTGGTTGGTAGTTTCGCTCCGCCGTCCCAAACCGTCGTGCGAAAGTTGAAAACCTTCGCCCGCCCCGCGCGCCGCTTCAACTTTTGCAGACGCCACGCTGCGCGGTCGCTGGCCCAGATCAATCCTTTGTTCGCCATCAAATCGGACAGGTGCAACGTCTTCCCACCTTCACCTGCGCACGCGTCCCACCATGTCTCGCCCGGCTTGGGATCACACCGCCACCCGACGGTTTGCGAACTGATGTCCTGAATCTCGAACTCGCCCGCGTGGAATTCCGGCCGGCAGAACAAATCCTCCTTTCCCTGATACAGCACCGCATCCGGCAACGGCGACTTCCACGTCGTTCCCAACTTTTCTGCCAGCGCCCTGCCCTGCCCGCGCCGCGCCCGCAGCCACAACTTCGGTTCCCCTTGGATCGCGCGCACCCACGCCGGCGAGACTTCCATTTCCTCGCGCACCCAACCAGGCACGGAACGCTCCGCTAGTTTTCCATCAGAAAAAGATTCTGGTCGTTCCGCAAACGCCTGTGCCAACTCCAACGCGTACTTGATTTGTCCCGGTAACGGTCGCTGGTGATCCAGCCAGCCGAACCAGCGGTAATAAGCGAAAACGGTGCGGCTGATTTCCCGTATTTCTTCACTGGTCGGCACACGCCGGGACCGCAACGCCTCGCGGAGCACCGCATCCGCCGGGCGCTCGCGGCTCGCCAGGCGAATGACCTCGCCCGCGATCCTGACCGCGAGCGAGTCGGTTTGGAGCGCCGGCCTCCGGCCGGGCACGAGTCTGGATTGGTCAGTCACCAGTATCCTGCTTGTTTGGAATCACCAGACGCCGGAACTCATCTCGAAACCGTCCGCTTCCGAACAGCCAATCTTCTGCCGCGTGACACAGTTTCGCCTTGATCGGATTGCCTTCGATGTAACGGACCGCCTTTTTCTCCTGCTCCTCATCCCGCATAAACGTGTCCCAGTATTCGCGCTGCCAAAACGACTGGAGCGCCGAGCACCGCCTCGGCCCGTTGCTGTCGGCTGCTGAAACACACCGAGGCGGTGCTCGGCGCTCCACCAACGAACCCCGTCGCGCCTGATTCTCGATACGAATCTTCCAGTTTTGAACCATCTTCCACAAAGGCGTCCGCCACACATGCACCAGCACATGCACATGATTCGGCATAACGCACCACGCCAGCAATTCGTAACGCTCGTTGTGGAAATGGAGTAGTGTTTCCTCCGTGAGCTTCGCGATTCGCGGATCACACAGGTGACACTCACCGACGCCACTATCCAGGTAGTCCTCCAGTTTCGTCCGCCTATCCCGAACGTCCTCGATCTTTAAGAGATGCTCCCATTCGTCGCGACGCGAAGCCGGCATGGAATCGCCGAGGCGGAAAGTGACGAACTGAACGAGGTCTGGAAAATCGCAATGCGGCAGATAACCGCGTTCATGCCAGCCAAGGAAGCCGAGAGCTTTTTCCTCTTCGGTGAGCGGACGATTCCAACGATTCTTTTCTGCTACCAGATCGCGAAGATATTCTCGTTTGGTGCGAGGGTGCATTGTCATTGGAAGCGCCGAGCACCGCCTCGGCGCGTTTCGCCTTCCGATTCGGGCCGAGGCGGTGCTCGGCGCTCCAATCCTACGCCTACACCACCAATTGCCGCAGCACGTAGGGCAAAATCCCGCCGTGCTGGTAATAATCAATTTCAATCGGCGTATCTATGCGGCAGCGCACGGGCAGGTCTTGCTGCGAACCCTCCTTGCGCGTGATGCGAAGCGTGAGGTCTTGCTGCGGTTTGATCAAAGCGTTGAGGCCGACGATGTCGTAAGCTTCCGTCCCATCGAGCTTCAGCGTTTGCGCGGTCGTGCCTTCCTTGAACTGCAATGGCAGCACGCCCATGCCCACGAGGTTGCTGCGGTGAATGCGCTCGAAGCTTTGCGCGACCACGGCTTTCACGCCGAGCAAGGCCGTGCCCTTCGCCGCCCAGTCACGCGAGCTGCCGGTGCCGTATTCCTGTCCAGCCAGCACCACGAGCGGCGTCTTGGTCTTCGCGTAATCCATCGCCGCGTGATAGATGCTCATCTGCTCCCCGTTCGGCTGGAACTTCGTCACGCCACCTTCGACGCCCGGCACCATGAGATTCTTAATGCGCACATTGGCGAATGTGCCGCGCGTCATCACGCGATCGTTGCCGCGACGTGAACCGTAGCTGTTGAAGTCTGTGGGCTGCACACCATGCTTGATCAGATAATCGCCCGCCGGCGAAGTTTTTTTGATCGAACCTGCGGGCGAAATATGGTCGGTCGTGACGCTGTCGCCGAAAATCGCCAGCGCTCGCGCGCCTTTGATCTCATGGATTTCGCCGGGCTGCATCGAAAAACTTTCGAAGAAGGGCGGCTCCTGGATATAAGTGGACTGGCGGTCCCACTCATACACATTGCCCACGCTCGAGGGGATTTCATTCCACTTTGGATTCTGCGCGGCGAAATCCTTGTAAAGCTTCCTGAAAACTTCCGGCTGCAACGCGGCCTGCATGAGGTCGCGAACTTCGCGGAGACTCGGCCAGATGTCTTTGAGAAACACCGGCTTGCCGTCCTTCCCGTTGCCGAGCGGTTCGGTGCTCAGATCGAGATCAACCCGGCCCGCCAGAGCGAACGCAACCACCAGCGGCGGCGACATCAGAAAATTTGCCTTGATGCTCTGATGCACGCGCGCTTCGAAATTCCGATTGCCGGACAACACCGACGCGGCCACCAGATCGTACTTGTTTATCGCGTCCTCGATGGGCGCGGCGAGCGGGCCGGAGTTTCCAATGCAAGTCGTGCAACCGTAGCCGACAAGGTTGAAGCCAAGCTTGTCGAGATACGGTTGCAGGCCGGTCTTGTTGAGGTAATCGCTCACGACGCGCGAGCCGGGCGCGAGCGACGTTTTCACGACCGGGTTCACGCTTAAGCCGCGCTCAACCGCTTTCTTCGCAAGCAAACCCGCCGCGAGCATCACGCTAGGATTCGATGTGTTCGTGCAACTCGTGATCGCCGCGATCAGCACGCTGCCATGATGAATTTCGCTCTCCGCCTTGGGAAACGAGCCCGCGGGCAACTGTTCCGGCGTATCCGGCGTGGGATGTTGGTCGCGCATTTCGGATTCGCTCGCCCCCACGTCCATCTTGCGATGGCCGTAGCTGTGGTCAATGAGTGGATGCGCCTCACGTGCGGTGTTGACCCGCGCCATTACCTGCAAGTCTTCAGGGCGCTTGCCGAAACCATTCTCCGTCACCGGCCTCGTGAGCGAGCCGAGAAACTCACTTTTCAAGTTCGGCAATTCGATGCGGTCCTGCGGACGTTTCGGCCCGGCCACGCTCGGCACAACGGAACTGAGATCAAGTTCCAGTTCCTGCGAGTAAGCGATGTCGCCTTTCTGTGGAATGCCGAACAACTGCTGCGCACGGTAGTAATTCTCGTAAAGCTTGCAGTGCGCCTCGCTGCGACCCGTGGCGCGGAGATAATTCACGCATTCGGCGTCAATCGGGAAGAAGCCCATTGTCGCCCCGTATTCCGGCGCCATGTTGGCAATGGTCGCCCGGTCCACAACCGGCAGCGCCGCCGCGCCGGTGCCGAAGAACTCAACGAACTTGCCGACGACCTTCGCCTTGCGGAGCATTTGCGTAACAGTGAGCGCGAGATCGGTGGCCGTCACGCCTTCGCGTAACGCGCCGGTGAGATGCACGCCCACGACATCCGGCGTGAGGAAATAAACCGGCTGTCCGAGCATGCCCGCTTCCGCTTCAATGCCGCCGACGCCCCAGCCCACAATGCCGAGGCCGTTGATCATCGTGGTGTGGGAGTCCGTGCCGACAAGCGTGTCGGGATAGTAGATTGGAGCGCCGGCCTCCGGCCCGGCGTTTTGCGAATCGCCTGCATCGTGCCGGGCCGGAGGCCGGCGCTCCGACAGCACGCCTTTCGCGAGATATTCCAGATTGACCTGATGCACGATGCCGATGCCGGGCGGGACGACCTTGAAGGTATCGAACGCCTGCATGCCCCACTTGAGAAACTGGTAGCGCTCGCGATTGCGCTGGAATTCCATCTCCAGATTTTTCTGCAACGCCTCCGCGTTGCCGGCGAAATCCACTTGCACCGAATGGTCCACGACCAAATCCACTGGCACCAGCGGCTCAATGATTTTCGGATTCTTGCCCAGCTTTTGCACCGCCGAGCGCATGGCGGCGAGGTCAACGAGCAACGGCACGCCGGTGAAGTCCTGCAACACGATGCGCGCGACTACGAACGGGATTTCCTCCGTGCGCGGTTCGTTGGGTTTCCAATTCGCCAGCGCGCGGACGTTTTGTTCGCTGACTTTTTTGCCATCGCAATTGCGTAGGACGGATTCGAGCACGAGCCGAATCGAGACGGGCAGCTTCGAGACTGGGCCAACCCCGGCCTTTTCGAGTTGCGGCAGCGAGTAAAAAGAGCCTTGTTGGCCGTTGCCGAGGTCGAATCTTTGCAGTGTGTTAGACAGATTGTTTGACTTGCTCATAAAATCAGGTGGCCAGTCGCGGGCCACGAACGAACCCGCAAATTGAAGTTTGCGCGCGCGGGCGTCAAGCATTGTGGAGAAAAGTGCTACTCTCTGGGTGTGGGACCGCTCAGTAACCCACTTTTGAAAAAGAAGCTGGACCGGGATTG
>CAZNOE010000305.1:0-7073 GCA_964574525.1 uncultured Bifidobacteriaceae bacterium | reverse complement strand
CTCGAAATCAAAATCGCCGCCTGATCTCAGGTTACTATGCGGCCACACACCCCCCAATAGGCAAGGTCCTGACGACTCTGATACAAAAGCGCAATGGGCAGGGTTTGTCAGGGAACGGGATGCTTGCACCGCAGGATTTCTCCAGCGGTGGCCCGCGCAGGCACGAGACGGGTTAGCTCGTGGCCGCAGCACTTCGTTTCTTTCCCGGTGCGTTTCTTTCTAAACCCTTGCCGGTATTCCACAGCGCAACCGGCCTCTCTTGGAGTTGATTCCTTATGAAAACTACTTGGTTCGTCGCAATCGTGTTTGTTGCAACGGACTTGCAGACGCAAGCGCAACTCAATCCTCAAACTCCTCATGTAAAAGCTGAGGGTGGACCTTACTCCATCGTCGAGCGTGGGCAGCACCATCGCGTTTGGTCGAGAGTGGTTCGACAAACCAATGAGCTTGGCCAAGTCGTTTTAAGAACGAACTCATTCACTGAGCTAGCTACCGGCTTACACCGATGGGTGAATGAGCAATGGGTGGAATCCATGCCGGAGTTTGTCAAGACCAACAACGGCGTTATTGCACGCGGTGCCGGACATGAAGCGCGTTTTGCCGGTAATCCGAATACGCCGGTCGCCGCCCAGGTCCGCATGCCAGACGGACAATGGCTCAAAAGTCACATTATCGGTTTGGCATATCACGATACGGTCAGCGGCAGCAATGTCCTGATCGCGGAATTGAAGGATTCGACGGCGCAAGTGATCGGCAGCAACCAGATTGTATATGCGGATGCGTTCACGGATTTCCGCGCGGACGTAAGATACAGCTATCGAAAGTCTGGAGTGGCCCAGGAGGTCATACTCCGCGAGCGACCGCCCGCACCAGAGGAGTATGGTCTGTTTTCCGCTTCGACCCATTTATTAGTCTTGAGCGAATTTATCGAATCGCCCACGCCACAGGTAAGCCAGCGGGCGTGGCGCTCGGGCCGCGATACCCTGCGCGACGATACGTTGGATTTCGGAACGATGCGCATGGGGCCGGGGCGCGCATTCGGCGAGAGGAACAGCCGGAGTCAATTCAACATTCCCGTGTCGAAGCAATGGGAAATGTTGAGCGGCAGACGAGTGTTGGTCGAACGCGTGCGCTATAATCAGATGACTGAAGAACTGCGGTTCTTGCCTCCGGCAAACAGCGGAATAACGAATGCGAGTGTAAGCAATCACAGTCGGTGGTTTGCCAGCGGGACATTGCCACCTAGCAAAGGGTTCGTTGAGAAAGCGGCCGAGCCGGTACAACGAATTGCGGCATTGGTCAATACCCACCAAGACGGTTTCGTGCTGGATTGGGAGTTGGTCTTAAGCGGTCTTTGGGATTGGCATTTCTATTGTGGCACCTATGTTGTTAATGGGTCCGCTTATGTTGGATCGGCCTATTTCGAACCTGGGACCGTTCTTAAGTATTGCCTTGGGAGTTCACTTTGCGTTTATGGGCCACTGTCGGTCTCCGGCATTTCTACACTCACCTCCGTAAATGATGACACCCACGGTGAATGGATTTATTGGAGTAATGGCGAGCCAGTTTTGGGCGAGTATGGACCTGCTTTGGTCGTCAATCCAGAGGACCTTTCACTCGCTCTAAGCCACATCCAGGATCTTTATGGGTATCCGGGAATCATCGCCAGCGGACCACCACCCTCCACCGTAACGGTCAGAGCGTCTGATCCCATCGCAACTAAAGGCTCGGACTCCGGCGTCTTCACGCTTACCCGCGTTGACGGCGATTGGAGCCAAGCGCTGACGGTGAATCTTGCGCTTGGAGGCACAGCCGTATCAGGAACCGACTATCAGACGATCAGTACGACTGCGGTGATTCCACCCGACGCTGCAAGTGTGGATGTGGTTGTCTATCCAACAAGCCAGCATGGCATATACGATTCAACAGTTGTACTGACAATCCAGTCTAGCGCTTCATACGGGGTAGGATTTCCCCAATCTGCAACCGTGACGATTTATGACCCCACCATTGCTCCTCCGTCGCCAGTACTAGCCCCGTCAGGGTTGGTGGGCTGGTGGCGCGGGGAAAGTAATGCTGTCGACAGCGTGGGTGTGAATAATGGAACGCTCGCCGGTAACACAGCCTATGGCTGGGGCAAGGTCGGCCAAGCGTTTGGCTTCGACGGCAGCAGGGATGGAGTTCAGTTGGGCAATCCGGCGAGCCTGCGGCTTCAGGATTTCACCATCGAAACTTGGATTAAGCGGATCAGTAGTTCCATTGTCACGTATGAGTGGCACGGAAGCGCCGGCCTTCTCTGCTATGGCTGGGGCGGCTACGGGTTCGGTATTTTTAATGACGGTGTGTTATTTCTGACCAGGGTTGGAATCGACGCCGTGACATTGGACTCACCAGCAATCACGGATACAGAATGGCATCACGTGGCTCTGACAAAATCTGGAAGCACCGTCGTCTTTTACATTGATGGGGCTGCCTATTCAGTGTCCGCCTATAACTCGGAGTTTTCCTTCGACGCCGACGTTGGCATTGGCGCGCGTGGCGGCGACCTGGATTCGGGGTTCTACGGTTGGATAGATGAAATGGCCGTTTACAACCGCGATTTGTCGCTGTCGGAAATCCAAACCATTTACAACGCCGGCAGGGGCGGGAAATCTCTCGCAACTGGGCCCACTGTTAGCGTCACTGCGAGCGACCCGAATGCGGCTGAACCCGGAACCGACACCGGCGAGTACAAGATCAGCCGGAGTGGCTCAACGGCTACAAACCTGTGGGTGCGATTCGAGATGCAGGGAACGGCAGTCAACGGCGCCGACTACAACATGACCTCCGGCCCCGTGCCGATTTGGGCGGGATTCACTGACACTCGCATTACGCTGACGCCGCTGAGCGTCGGTTATCAAGGGACGCGCACGGCCACCTTGAGCCTGTTGGACGATGCGGCGTACACTGTGGGCACTAGGACTGCCAACGTCACCATAACGCACGGCCTGCCCGATTGGTGGCAAATGCTGTATTTCGGGCACTTGGCCGTGGACCCAAATGCCGATCCCGACGGAGATGGTCTGCCGAACTTGCAGGAGTATCAGCTTGGAACAAACCCCACGGCTGCGGATACGGATGGCGACGGGTTAACAGACTCCGAAGAAATCAATCTCTTGGTTGATGTCAACTATCCCGGCCTCGGTTATCTTGACCCGCTTAGGATACAGACCGGCAACACCCACACGCCTGACGGCGAAAAGGACAGTGACCACGATGGCCTTTCCAATCTGGCAGAACTCAGAAAGTACCATTCCCAGCCCTGGAACCCGCACACATTTAGCACCGGCTTAATTGACTCGTACTATTTTCACACGGCCCAAGTCGAATTGTCAGGCTATCCGCCTCCACCATCTCAATGGGCGTCGGCCAGAGCCATCCAGATATTTCCTCCAGTCGGCGGCATGTTGGAGTTCAGAGTTTCCGATGCACCGCCGAACGCACGATACGATCTTTACTTCGTGACCGACATCCATGCTTTTGACGATCTAACAAAACGATGGAAGTTCCGCCGAGTTTATAGTGACATTGAGTGCGACGCAAACGGCGCGGCGACAATTAGGATCTCGCCGCCTGACCCTTTCCAAGGATACTTCGTGATTCTGTCCGCCGAAGACGACGACCAAGATGGACTCACGGACGGCTACGAAGCCTGGTTCACCTACAACGGGCAAAAGACGATTGTGAACCAGCCTGACTCGGACGGCGACCTGATGTTCGATGGCTGGGAAGTTCAATATGGGCTGAATCCAACTCCGAGCGGCGGAGTCGCGGATGGCCCGGCCGGCAACCCTGACAGTGACGGTTTCGTTAACAAGGACGAGCATGATTTTTACTCTTTCAGCTTCCCGTCCTATGACCCGCTTAAGGTTTACAACACGGCGGCAAATAGACCCGTGGTCGCGATCACTACTGCGGACTCTCATCCGGCTTGTCCAGAAGCCTCATTCACCATTACTCGATACGTCGGCGATGGTGGCAATCTGAACGCCTCCTTGACGGTTTATTACGCCTTGGGTGGCGACCTCGCATATGACATTGATTACGAGATAAACCTTCCGCTGGATGAGTATCCGCGCATTTTCTCGGCAACCATTCCCGCCACCGCAAGCTCTGTAACCGTAACGGCAACGCTCCTTGGCAACGCCGTCCCCTCAGGCGTGAAGAAGCTCGTTGCTAGCGTCACGCCGTATTCTGTGTCTCCCGTCACGCAAGTGTCCAACCCGCTCAATTGGACCTACGTGGTGGACTGGAGTAAAAACCGCGCCACGGTGGCCTTTGATTTTGAAAACCTGCGGCCCCGCGCGGATGACCAATCCGTGATGGTGTGTCCGACCGCAGACAAGTCCATCACATTAACAGGTTCGGATGATTGTGATGACACACTCACATTCACGGTGGTGAGCAGCCCCTCGCATGGGACGCTCCTGGGAACGGCTCCCAATCTGACCTACCATCCCAATAACATCACCTATCAAGGACCGGACAGCTTCACTTTCAAGGTAAACGACGGTGTCCTCGACTCGGCGATTGCCACGGTTTCGATAACCATCAGTGATCAGCGGGTCGCAAATCCCCAAACCGTGCAAGCCTGCCGGTACGTCAACAACCCAATCACGCTCACCGGATCAACTGGCTGCGGCGGCTCGTTGACCTATAGCGTGGCGACCGGTCCTTCGCACGGAACTTTGAGCGGCTCGGCTCCAAATTTAACCTACCGGCCTTTTGATACTTACGAGGGACCGGACAGCTTCACTTTTAAGGTCAACGATGGTCTCGGTGATTCGGCGCCAGCCACCGTCACCATCGAAGTGGGTTACTATCCGAGTGCAGATACCCTCTTCCGCGTCACCGACTTGACCCGGCTCATCAACATCACGCTTACCGGATCAGATCTGTGCAATGATCCGCTGACTTTCTCGATTGTAAGCGGTCCGACGGCGGGAGGTCTAACCGGTACTCCTCCTAACATGACGTACACACCACCGGCCGCTGCTGGGGATTACAGCTTTACTTTCAAAGCGAGCGACGGAATTCGCGACTCTGCCCCGGAGACCGTGCGCATTGTTGTGCTGCCGAGACCGACCTTAACCGCTGTGGGCGCGTGCGACAGTATTGGTCTGGAATGGAGCGTACCGGCTTTGTGGGCGGGATATGTGCTGGATTTTGTGGTGTATCGCTCCACCACCCCAGGCGGCCCTTATAGCGCCATCGCCACACTTCCAAAAACTAGCAATAACTTTACCGACACCAGTGTCGCGACCGGGGTGACGTATTATTACGTGGTAAAATTCCACTACGAGGATCCACCAGCCACGCCGGAGTCGCCTTCCAACGAAGTCAGTGCAAGTACCCAATCAGCGTCAGGTGGGGGTGCGACGGACATCGCGTTCATACTTGATAACACTGGCTCCATGGGCGATGAATTTCTTTTCAATTTGAAGTCAAAGATTGCGAGCATCCTGAATTGCATCGTCTCATATTCAGGCTCGGACTATCGCCTCGCTTTAGTGACGCCTGACGAGAACCAAGTGAACGTCCGCGTCGCATTTTCGCCAAACAACCGGACCGCCTTCGAAACAGCATTAATGAATGCGGAATTTCGGACTGACGGCGGTCGTGTTCACGGAGGCAGATTGCCGGAGAGCACAGATGAATGTCTGAACACGGTCGTGAACGCTCTTTCCGCAAGCGGCAGAGCCAACCCAGATGCCTGTGATCCAAAGACGACGCCCATACAGATCGGCAATTTTGACCCGGCTTTTCGGCAAAATGCCCGCAAACTGGTGGTTATCCTAACTGATGCCGCACCGGATGGCTTCTGTGATAGGGACGTTCCGCATCTAAATCACGCCCACGACTATGCATTGCAGGCAAAAGCGGACTGCATAAAGATCAACGCGATTCATGTCGCAGAGGAGAATGACGTATGGGACCCCACGACCGACACGGTGATGCTTGATTATTATCATACAACATGCGGCTGGCACTCGCGGTTACGTTTCAATGGGGGAGACATTACCAGGCCGTCCTGAAAATGATCTACGAAAACGGCTATTGCAACTGTCCGTGACCACCACGAGCTTACGGTTGTGAAAACACGAATTGCTATCTCGTTTGTGGCGTTGCTTTGCTCCGTCGCTCTAGCGCGCGGGCAGGGTGCACTTCAACCTCTCCACATTACATTCGATGGTCCGCCGGTACTGCCAGTTGGTTCAGCCCAACTAACTCAAAGATATGATGAAGCCGGCATGTCGTTTACGCCGATAGGCCCAACCGGTTTCGTTCGTCAAGGCGGAGGGGTAACATTTTATCCGGAGAATGGAACGACGTATTTGCAGGCGGGCTTGGGGAGCACGTTGATGTTCAGCTTTACCAATGGGTTGGAATTCAACCTAGGCTCCGTGGATTTGGCCGAATATAGCACATCGGTACCGGGCTCGGTTACGGTGCATTTCATCGGGTATCGGCCGAACGGCAGCATGGTTACGGCGGACCTAACAACCGATGGTGTTATTGACGGCACCGGCCTACTACCGGACTTCCAAACCTTCACTTTCGGCCCGCAGTTCGCCGGTTTGGACCGCGTCGAGATTCCCGGTTACGGCTGGTCGCTGGACAATCTGGTTGTCTCCGTCCCCGAACCCGGCACTTGGTCACTGCTTCTCCTGTGGGGACTCTTGATCGTCGTCCGCAGTTTCAAATCGTATTCAGATGACTCATGATTTGTTGGAGGCGGCGCAGCGCGATGCTTTGCTGGCATTCTTCCAGCCGATGAAGCGTTGAGGGCGGCAGACCGAGTTTCTTGGAGAACTCCCGGAAGTCGTGTCGCCACGTTTTCTACGGAGGAATGCGCCGAGTTGTTTTTCAAGCGGGTCACGCACCCAGCGCATGCTGGCCAAGGGTTCATTGCATTTGTGGAATATTTTTCGGAGGAACCGGTGCCGGCGGCGCCAGGAGTTTGGTCCCAAAACAGAAACCCGGTGGCGCGAAGGCGCGCACCACCGGGCGTGTAGTGTACCTACGACTGGGGT
>CAZNOE010000304.1:0-7073 GCA_964574525.1 uncultured Bifidobacteriaceae bacterium | reverse complement strand
TTGGGACGATTCGCGGACTGATTTCGGTTCTGGGTTTCGCCGGCACGGTCCGGCACACGGCTTTTCCAGATCACTTCGCCGTTGAGCTTGTTGAGCGCGACCAGCGTCGTTTCGTCTCCACCGGGAGTGCAGATCACTTTGTCACCGTCAATGAGGGGCGACTCCCGATAACTCCACATCGGCATTTTGCCGCCGAAGTCCGCCATCAGATTTCGTTGCCAAACCACCTTGCCATCGGCGGCCTGAAGGCAAGCCACATTGCCCGCCAGACCCATGACGTAAAGCCGGTCCCCATCGGTCGTCGGAGTGCAACTCGGACCTTCTTTTGATTGCGGCCAACTCGTTGTGAAAGCCGGCGCAATTCGAACGGCCCAGATTTCCTTGCCGTCCTTCTCCGAAAGGGCCCACACAATCTCGTCCGCACCGCGATGGCTCATTCCGTAGATTCGCCCGGCGGCAACAGACGGCATGCTGTCGCCACCGCCAAGGCCTTTGATCTTCCAGGCGAGAGGCGGGCCATCCTTTGGCCATTCCTTGAGCAGACCTGTTTCCTTTGAGACGGCATTGCGGTTGGGTCCCTGCCACTGAGGCCAATCAAACTGTGCGCAGAAAGCGTGTTGCGCGAGAGTGGCGACAGTAAGAGCGAGTGCGATGGTGCGATACATATTATTGGGGTGGTTCTCTGTTTTAGCGCTGAAAGGTTGGCGTACACGTTTGGATTCTGACCGCTATCATGTTTTCAGAATAAACGAAACGAAAATTCCGTCACTGGCAAAACGCGCCAATCTACTTGCCAAACACGTCAACGGTTCGGCCGCTTCACCAATGTCAAAAAGGTGTCAGTCAAGTGTCAGTCAATGGTGTTGCCATATTATTCCCAGAGCCGCCGTTCCGTGCTGCGTCAGCCTTGCCGTTGTAATTCCGCCGCGATCAATCGCTCTGCTTCAGCCTCCGCCGATTCCATCAGTTCCCGTCAGTTGCGGAAAGAAGCGGCTTGCCAGTTCTCCGCCGTGGACGAATGATTCCCGCAGCGAATGCAGATAAAACTTCTGCCAACTCTCCTGACGCTCGCGCTGTTCGCCGGCGCGTCTGCGATGGCCGGCGAAGTTTTGTTCCAGGACGACTTCAAAGGCAAGCTGGGCGAAGGCTGGACGTGGGTGCGCGAGCACCGTGAAGCCTGGCGCGTGTCGGAGCGTGGTTTGGAAGTGCGCATCGAGCCGGGCAACATGTGGGGCAATGCCAATGACGCGAAGAACGTGCTCGTTCGTCCCGTGCCCAACGCCGCGACCAATGAAATTGAAACCACCGTCACGGTCGAGAACCGCCCCACGGCGCAGTACGAACAAGTGGACCTCGTTTGGTATTACGACGATAGCCACATGGTGAAGCTCGGCCTGGAGCTTGTGGATGGGAAATTGAGCATCGTCATGGGCCGCGAGGAAAATGACCGCACGCGCACTGTGAAGATCATTCCGCTCGATGCGTTCCGGGTGCAACTGCGGCTGACGGTGAAAGGCAACTCCATTCGCGGAGAATTTCGTCCCCCCGGTTCGGACATCTGGCAGGCAGTCGGCGAATGCGATTTGCCCGTGCGCGCCAATGCCAAGCCGAAAATCAGCCTACAGTTTTACCAAGGCCCGTCCGATGCCGAACACTGGGCGCGCGTGACGGATTTTCGCGTGCGGAAATTGTCGTCTCGCTGAGCCCCAATCGCTCAAAGCGCCCGGGCATTTTCCCTGGCAAGACGTGCAAACATTTTTGCCTTCGCGAGCAGCTCCGAATCTTCGTCCAGTTGTTGCACGGTCTGCGGCATGCGGTAAGACCAGTTGGCGGCAGATGTGGAGCCGGGCGTATTGAATCGCGCGCTTTGGCCGAACACATCGGTGATCTGGAATATTACCAACCACGAGTTCGATTGCATCACCGTGCGTGTAAATGATTCGTGGACGCGGTCGGTGAGTTCGCGCGGCGGCTCTTCTTGTTGCAAGCCGGCGAACTCCATGAACAGCCGCAATTCCCGGCGGGAGTTCTCCACCTCTTTTTCCGCGTCAATGTCCGCCCATGATTCCTGCCACCACGCGGCCAGAGGCGGATGGTCGTGCGTGGCCGGCTGCGCGAGCGACAAGCGTGGATATTTCTTCGGGTCGGAATATTTTCCGTCGGCGTCGCGAAAGAACGCCGGAATGCGGAAGCCCGGAATGCCCAACGCTTGCAGCGTGAGCGGCACGTAATCAGGCACGACGCCGAGGTCTTCGGCAATGACGGTGGTGTCTCCCGACGCTTCGAGCACGACGCGCAGAATCTCTTCGCCTTGCGCCTGGTTGGAGGCCCGGTGCTCGGGCGTGTCGTCGGGAAATGGTTTGAAGCCTGGCAACCGACCGCCGGTTCTGACGGCGGCCGCGCGCTCGGTGAGCGGGAGGAATTCCGCGTTGCGATCCGGCGTCCACGGGAACGAGTAGATGCGAAAAAAACCGAGCGCATGGTCAATGCGATAAAGGTGAAACACCTTCCGAATATTGCCGATGCGAGTGCGCCACCAATCGAAATTCCGGCGGCGCAATTCGTCCCAGCGATAGATCGGGATGCCCCAATTCTGTCCCCACTTTTCGGTGAAGGGATCCACTTTGAAAACTTTTTCCGGCGGCGCGCCCCCGCTCCAATCGAGGTCGAAGATGGCGCGATTGGCCCACACGTCCGCGCTGTACCGGCCCACGCCAAACGGGATGTCGCCCATGAGATAGACCTTCTTCGCCGCGCCGTAAGCACTGACCGCCCGCCACTGGCTGAAGGCGATCCACTGGACGTATTTGAAGAAAAGTTCATGGCGCGTCAGTTCCTCGCGCGGCTGTTCCGGCAAAGCGAGCAACCAGGCCCGCGCGTCCCGCGGCGTCTGCTGTTCGGCGGGCCAGCGGTCCCACGTCGGCAGATTCTCATTCACTTCCATCAACACGCGAAACAGCGCGTAGTCCGACAGCCAATCGGTGTTCTCAATCACAAACGCGCGGAATTCCTGTGCGCGGGAAGTGTCATGGTGGAAATGCTGTTCGCGGAAGCTTTCAAATGCAGCCTGGAGAAGGGTGCGCTTGAGCACTTTGGCTTTCGGGTAATTCACCGGACCACAGCGCAACCCGGCGAGCAGTTCGGGCGAAGCAAGTCTCTGGAATTCTTTGAGCGGCAAGTCTGGCAGGAGGCGCGGCGAAATGGCAATCGTCGTTGGGTCAATTGCCAGTGAGCTAATGGCGTTGTACGGGCTGTTGTCGTCGCCGGTTTCGTTGATGGGAAGTGTTTGGAAAATGTTCAACCCGTGGCGATGGCACCAATCAATCATCTGCCGCACACCCTCGGTATCGCCGATGCCGAGGTCGTCCTCCGTGCGGATGGCGAAGACCGGCTCCAAAACACCGGCCATCAGTTGATCGGGACTTGATTTCATTTGGTGCGGCTGCGCAGGGTTTAACGGGCGGAGAGCAGATACAAACCGGACAGCCCCGTCAACTTTTCAAGGTGCCAAGTAAACCGGCGCGCTGGGCGGTCACGACAGGTCAGGTTTCACTAGTTTGAGTTCCAGCTTCAGCGCCACCAGGGACAGATGAATATCGTAGATGAACGTGATGAGCGACGCGATGAGCAATCCCATGCACACGATGAAAAGCAAAATGATGGACAACCCCTGGTCCCATTTCATCAGCGCGGAAACAAACAGCACGATGATGAGCACCGCGGCGAGCAAGACGCTTAACGCCGCCAGCGCGATGGTGAGCCGGATGAGCCGTGCCCGCCGGTAAATGATGGCCGCTTGCGCGAGCACGTGGTCGCGGCCACCTTCCCGCCGCTCGTGCAAGTCGCGCACCAGCGACCGGGCGCGGTCAATCGCCCGGCCCAGCCGGTTGGTCATGGTGAGCAGCAGCAATCCGACGCCGGAGATGAGAATGACCGGGCCAATCGCAACCTGCAGCACTGGGATGAGTTCCTGGAGCGATGTCGCTGCCATGCGCAGAGGATAACTTCAGACAAACGCGAATCAACCCAAATGGCCGGCGCGGCCAGATATTGGCGCATCCCGGCAGTGCCGCCTTGAATCGTTGAGCAATGCCTCCGGCTTGCCATTAAATCGCCCACCCTCTGGATCGGCGGGGATGTGTATTTTCTCACAGTCGCAAGCCGGAGGCTTACGCCATTACTTTGGTGACTCTGCGCACCAGACAATTTGATTCTGGGGATCCTAGGCACCGCCGATTTCTGATCTTTGGGATTGCAAAAATTCTCCCGGTTCCTACGGTAGCCACAGTTCCTCATCCTTTTTCATAGGTAGGGAGCTGTCTCGAAAGGGGCGGCAACGGAGCTCGTGCCGCCCCTTTTTTGCCCAAGCCGATGGGAATTCCCTCATTAACTATTTCCCCGGCGGGTGGTTGGTGGTAAACCGGGGCGCCATGAACGACGGCGAAATCTCCGCCTGGCATTATTCGGCCCGGCAGCCGGTCTGCGTGCGCTGGCGGGCGGGCGTGATCACGCACCTCGAACCCGCCACCACGCTTCCGCCAGCCGACGTGTGGCTCGCGCCCTCGCTCTTCGACTTGCAGATCAACGGTTACGGCGGCGTGGATTTTCAGCAGGACGATCTCACCCTGAACGATTTGCTATCCGCTACGCGGCAACTCCGGGCCGCGGGCTGCGCGAGTTTTTTGCTGACGTTAATCACGGATGAATGGCCGCTGATAATTTCCCGTTTGCGCGGCTTCCGAACACTTCGCTCACAGTCTGTTGAACTGAAATCAGCCATCGCGGGCTGGCATATCGAGGGGCCGTTTCTCTCGGCAGAGCCGGGTTTCCACGGTGCGCATGACCCGTCCCGAATGATAGACCCAACGCCAGAGCACATCCGGGTACTGCGATCCATCGCCGGCGATGATCCGGTGCTGCTCACGGTTTCTCCGGAGCGGCATGGCGCATTGAAAGCCATCGAATTGGCCGCGTCGCTTGGCATCAAGATCAGCCTGGGCCACACGAACGCTTCGGCAGAAACATTGCAGCGGGCCATCGAGGCCGGGGCGACGGGCTTCACGCATCTGGCGAATGGCTGTCCGCGCGAATTGGACCGGCATGACAACATTCTCTGGCGCGTGTTTGAGTTGCCGGCGCTGACTGTGAGTTTGATTCCGGACCGAATCCACGTTTCGCCGCCACTGTTTCGCCTCGCGCATCGGGTATTAAACCCGCGTGCGATTTATTACACGAGCGACGCGATGGCTGCGGCCGGCGCGCCGCCCGGCCGATACAGGATGGGAAAAAAGGAGGTGGATGTCGGACCCGATCAAGTCGTGCGCCCGCCGGGCCAGCACCTCTTCGCCGGCTCCGCGTTGCGACCGGTGGAAGGCGTCTTTCGCGCCGCGCAAATGCTGAATTGCCCGTGGCAGGAAACGTGGGCGCGGCTTTCTGAGATTCCGGCAAAGTTTATGGGCTTGCGGAACGACCTCGCAGTTCAACAGCCCGCCACCTTTTGCGTGCTGAAAGTCATGGGCCAGAATCAACTCGCGGAGCTACGGGTTTTCGCCGACGGGCGGAGTTGAATGATTGGATTCGTCAGCCGTTCTCCGCTCCGGCTTCGCTTTTTTTTCAACACACCCACAGCGCAAACCCAAGCCCGTCGCGGTGGCGGATGGTGTTCAACGGGGTCGCGCAATTCGGGCAGGTCGGCAGGCCGCGGTGAGGTTATCGGGTCAGGACTGCGGGTCAATCGTGGTCGTCCCGGCGCGGCGCTTCTTCTTTTTCTTCTTCTTATCGCGTTCCTCTTCTTCGCGCTCCCTCTCGCGCTCCTTCAATTCCCGCAGCCGATTCATTGCGACAATTTCCGTGGCTTGCATGGCCAGCGAGCTTGTAGTTTCAACCGTCCCTTCCGGCAAAGCTTCGTAGGTTGGCGCATCGAACCAGACCACACTGCAAGGCCGGCAGGCATCAAGTTCCAACGCCGGCTCCTGAGTCTGGACCACGACCATCCGCCGCGCGCAAAACGGGCAGGCGCGTTCCCCTTGACGCCGGCTCAACTGGATCAAGCGTAGGAGTCTCGCGGCCAGCCGATCGCTGCACACGCGGCGAATTTGCGGGATCGTCAGCGCCCGGCCGTTGCAACTTGGGCAAAGATAAAATAGTCCTTCGCGCTGACGGAGCGTGTCCAGCGGCTTCACGCAAATTGGACAGGCGGGCATCGGCGCCGAAGGTAATTGGCTCGCGACCGGGACACAATCTCCTTCAACGGACTGTGTCCGGAGTCCGCCAGGCCGGCAACCAAACACCGAAGCCAGGACGAATTGCCGAAAGGTTTTGGCATTGTCATTTGCGTCTCGCTTCGCTAACAAACCGGCCATGCCTCTCCTCATCAAAAACGGCGAAATCGTCACGGCCAGCCAACGCTACGTAGCCGACATCCTTTGCGAAAACGAAACCATCACGCGCATTGACCGTGGCATTACAGCGCCAAAGGGCGCGGAGGTAATTGACGCGAAGGGCAAGTTTGTTTTCCCCGGCTTTATTGATCCGCATGTTCACATTTACCTGCCGTTCATGGGCACGTTTTCGAAGGACAGCTACGTGACCGGCAGCCAGGCTGCGCTCGTCGGCGGGACGACCACGCTCATCGAGATGTGCTGCCCGTCACGCAAGGACGAGGCGCTGGAGAGCTTCGAGTTGTGGATGTCGCAGGCTGTCGGCAAGTCCGCGTGCGACTTCTCGTTTCACATGGGCGTGACGAAATTCGATGACAAGACGGAGAAGCAACTCCGCGAAATCGTGAAGCGCGGCATCAGTTCGTTCAAAATCTTTCTGGCCTACAAAGGCGCGTTCGGCGTGGACGACACAGAGCTTTATCGCACGCTCAAGCTGGCGAAGGAACTCGGCGTCATCGTCACCGCGCATTGCGAGAACGAAACGCTCGTGGCGGAACGCCAGAAGGAATTGCTTGCCGCCGGCAAAACCGATCCCGGCCAGCATCACGAGAGCCGCCCGCCCGCTGTCGAGGCCGAGGGCGTGCATCACTTGATGACCTTCGCCGAACTCACCGGCGCGGCGACTTACATCGT
>CAZNOE010000303.1:0-7105 GCA_964574525.1 uncultured Bifidobacteriaceae bacterium | reverse complement strand
CGTCCAGTATTCGACGACCGCCGGCTTGCAGAAAAACGGCTCGGGGGTGCTCCAGGTGACCGGAAACAACACCTACCTCGGCACTAATCTCGTAAGTGGCGGAACGCTTTGGGTGGACGGTGTGCAACCGCAAAGTCCGGTTCATCTGAACACCGGCACCCGCTTGAAAGGTTCCGGCACGGTGGGAAACATCAACCGGAATGGTGGCTCGTGCATCATTGATCCCGGAGCCAGTCCCGGCATTCTCGCCTGTAGCAATTTCAATGCAGGTGCCGCGAGCAGCGGCGTTCTGCAAATCGAGTTGAATGGAACGGCACCCGGCAGCGGCTACGATCAGGTCAACGTCCGCGGCACCGTCAATCTCACCGGGCTGGCGTTGAACGCTTCCCTGAACTTTCCGTCCGCCGTGGGTCAGACTTTCACCATCATCAACAACGACGGTTTTGACGAAGTGACCAGCACTTTCACCGGCCTCCCCAAGGGCGCGAAACTGTCCATCGGCGGCGAATTGTTTCAGATCAATTACGCTGGCGGCGATGGCAACGACGTGGTGCTCACGCGTCTCGTCACGCCGCCGCGCCCGACGCTCACCATCGAACGTGTTCTCCCCAACTCCGTCCGTTTGATCTGGCCCACCAATCCTCCATCATTCCGTCTCCAGTCCAACACCAATCTGGCCACGTCCAATTGGATCACCGGTTCACCCCCACCGGTAATAATAGGCTCGAACAACGTGGTCACGAACGCGGTCAACGGCGCGCAGAACTTCTACCGTCTCTCCAATCCATAAATCCTGGACCGAAACCGCAGAACCACCAAATCTCCAACACTGCCCTAACCGCCCACCGAAACTAACGTACCCGCCGTACCGTAGCGTTCCCCTTTTCAAAGATTTCCTGTAATCCCAAGCGGGCTTTTCTTCTTACCTCATTGACGACCCAACGTGTCAGACATTATCAATACATTATGAACACCAGGCTGAAGTGGCGCGTTTTGCCGGTCAAATGCTTCCAGTATCTGGCCCTCGCGCTGGCGCTGACTCCTTCGGCCCGCGCCGCGGACCTCCCCAACCGCAATCTCCCCAAAGTTGATTCGCCCCGGACAGGACTTCACTTTGCCGCCACTCCATCTTCGGCAGAGATATTCCAAGCGCGGGTGTTCGAGGAACCGCTCGTGCCGGTCGGGGGCGAGCCGAGCGCTGCCGAGAATGCTGGCCTGGCTGCGGCGTTGCTCGATTACTCGAGACGCAGCAGCCCGGATGACTTCTCCAGCCTTACGGGATTTTTGGAGAAGCATCCCCAATCGCCTTGGCGGGCGGCGTTGCTCACGTGTCTCGGCTTGGAGTATTACAACACGGCGCATTACTCGCTTGCGCTGGAGGCGTGGCAGAAAGCTTGGCCGCTGGCGAAAGACGCAACGGACGCCAAAGGCAAGGCCATCGCCGACCGGGCCGCGGGTGAACTGGCCTACATGTATGCGCGACTGGGGCGGATGACGGAATTGGAGGCGCTCGTGAAGTCGGTCGAGGGACGGGCGTTCATCGGATCAGCGACGGAGAAAATCACCGGCGCGCGGGAGGGTCTTTGGAATATGCAGACTCGGCCGGAGATTTCGTTCCGTTGCGGGCCGATGGCGCTGCAACAGATCAAACTTGTGTTGAATCCGCAAGGGCCGGGAGACATGGAGATTTTCAATTCCGCCTCCACCACCAACGGTTTTTCGCTGGCGCAAGTGGCGGAACTCTCGAAGAAGATTGGCCTGAATTACCAGATGGCGTTTCGCTCCGCTCCGTCACCCTCTCCCCTCGGAGGGGAGAGGGCCGGGGTGAGGGGTGACTTCATCGTCCCCTCCGTCGTTCATTGGAAAGTCGGCCACTACGCCGCGCTGGTGCGGCAGGAAGGCGACCGTTATCTGCTGGAAGACCCGACCTTCGGGAACACCGTGTGGGCAACGCGCGCGGCGCTCGAAGCCGAAACCAGTGGCTATTTCCTCATTCCACCCGGACCGTTGCCCGCGGGCTGGCGCGCGGTCGAAAGCGCGGAGGGCAAAGCGATTTGGGGCAAAGGCAACATTGGTGACTGGGAACTCGGGGGAACCTGCCCTCCCGACCTAAGTTCAGGAGGCGGTACCTGCACAGCCATGGCGGTTTCCGGAGTGCATCTCATGCTCGTCAGTTTGAACCTGCGCGATGAGCCCGTCGGTTACTCGCCGCCGGTCGGCCCAGCCGTTCGGTTCACCGTTCGCTATAATCAACGTGACGCGTTTCAGCCGGCCAATTTCAGCTATTCCAACTTCGGCCCGAAATGGACGTGCGACTGGATTTCCTACATCACGGACAATCCGCAAAGCGCCTCCGCCGATCTGAAGTATTACTTCATGGGCGGCGGTACCCGGACCTTCACGGGTTTTAACGCGGCCTCGCAATCTTTCGCCTACCAGCAGTACGACCAAACCCGGCTGACGCGCACCGGCCCGGGCCGTTACCAGATGCTCGCGCGCGATGGCTCGAAATTGATCTTTGGCCAGTCGGACGGTTCCGCGGGCACTTCGCGCAAAATCTTCCTGACGCAAATCCTCGATCCCTTCGGCAATGCCGTCACGCTCACCTACGACGCCAACCTGCGCGTTGTGGCCATCACCGACGCCATCGGCCAGGTCACCACGTTAAGCTACGAGCTCGGTGGCCCCGAGCACATGTTCTTGATCACCAGGGTGACCGATCCGTTCGGAAGGTTCGCGACCTTCGAGTATGACGTCGCGCGCCGGCTTAAGAAAATCACCGATGTCATCGGCCTGACGTCGCAGTTCGCTTACGTTGACATAGACTTGGGCAACGGAATCACCAACCACACCGACTTCATCACTGCGCTCATCACTCCTTACGGGACCAACACTTTTTTGGCTTCGTCCGGCCCGGGCACCACCCGCTCGCTGGAAACGGTGTATCCGGACGGCAGCCGTGACCGAGTCGAGTTTAACCAATCCACCACTCTCATTGCCATGTCGAACGCACCCGCCAGCATCCCGCAAGGCATGGCCACGTTGAACAACTATTTGGCCTATCGGAACACCTATTACTGGAGCCGGAATGCGTGCGCCACCGGGTACGGCGATTACACGAAGGCAAAGCTTTACCATTGGCTGCACGCCGACGGGAACACTGCTGCGGGCATTCTCGAAAGCACCAAGGAAGCCCTTGAGGCCCGGGTTTGGTATGATTACGCCGGTCAGCCCAATTCGGTCGTGGTTGGCAACAACAACCTTCCCACCCACGTTGGCCGCGTGCTCGATAACGGGACCACCCAGCTCTCCACCTACGCCTACGACGGGTTCGGCCACGTGACGAACAGCATTGATCCGGTCGGGCGCGAGATGAGTTACGTTTATTCCACCAACGGGATTGACCCGCTGGAAGTCCGTCAGACTCGGGGCGCGAACAACGAGTTGCTCTCCCGGACGGCGTACAACGCGCAGCACCTGCCGCTGACTCAGGTGGATGCGGCAGGACAGACAAACACTTTCACTTACAATGTACGCGGCCAGGTGCTCACGGCCACGAACCCGAAGAACGAAATAACGACATTCACTTACGACGCCAACGGCTATCTCATCAACGTGGACGGGCCGCTGCCGGGAGCCAGTGACGTCTTCACGGCCACCTACGATGCCTTTGGCCGGACGCGAACCAGGACCGACGAAAGCGGGTACACCCTGACGTTTGATTATGACACGATGGATCGGCTCACACGCGTTACCTATCCCGATTCCACCTTCAGTCAATTCACCTACGACCGTTTGGATCTGGCGGCTGTCCGGGACAGCGCCGGCCGGCAGACGTTGTTTGAGTACGACAACATGCGGCAAATCAAGAAACGTACGGACCCGTTGAGCCGGGTAACTCACTTTCAATGGTGTTCCTGCGGCAGCCTGGGAAGCCTGACCGACCCGATGGGCCGGACGACCGAATGGCACTCGGACGTTCAGGGGCGACCGGTCAGCAAGCAATACGGGGACGGTTCCAAAGTCAGCTACTTTTACGAGCAAACCACCAGCCGTTTGCGACAGGTCATTGACGAAAAACAGCAGGTCGGCCAATATGCCTATTACCGCGACGATACCCTCAAAACCATCGCCTACGCCAACGCCACCATCCCCACGCCGGGCGTCAGTTACACGTACGATCCGAATTATCTGCGAGTCGCCTCCATGATTGATGGAACGGGAACGACGATTTATTCGTACAATCCCATTACGGCCTCGCCCGGTCTGGGGGCCGGGAATATGGCGAGCGTGGATGGTCCGCTGGCCAATGACACGATCACTTACGTGTACGACGAATTGGGCCGCCGCGTTTCCACTGCGATCAATGGCGTTGCGGCGTTGATGACGTTTGATGAAGCGGGTCGCGTCATTGTCGAAACAAATGCGTTGGGAGTTTTCAACCATGGCTACGAGGGAACTTCAAGCCGCCTCGTCTCCCAATCTTTTCCCAACGGCCAGACTGGCGACCTTGCCTATGGCAACAATCTTCAAGACCGGACACTTCAGCGCATCACGCACAAGGTGGGCGCGACGGCGGTTTCTGAATTCCTGTATGGCCGAAATGTTCCCGCCGGTCGCATCACGACGTGGTCGCAGCAAGCTGCAGCGCTGACCCCAAACCTTCAAACCTTCGCGTATGATCCCGGCAATCAATTGCTCTCGGTGACGATCACCAACGGCGGAACGCTCGTTAATAACTTTGCTTACGGATATGACCTGGCGGGAAACCGTCTGACCGAGCAGGTCGGCCTTTCCAACTACACCGCCACTTACAACGCCTTGAACCAGCTCAGCACTTCCGCCGCGCCCGGAGTTTCGCACACCAACGAATGGGATGCTTGGGAACGGCTCGTCGCCGTCAACAGGGGCATTCAACGAACCGAATTTTCCTACGATGGGTTGAGCCGCCTGGCGGGCATTCGCCTTCTGACCAATGGCGTCGAAGCCTCCCTCCGGCGTTTTGTTTGGTGCGGCGGCAGTATCTGCGAAGAACGTGATGCTGCTGGCCTGGTGACGAAACGGTTCTTTGATCAAGGAATGAAGGTGGAAAGCGGCCCAGCCGCCGGCAATTATTTCTACACCCGCGACCACCTCGATTCGATCCGCGAAGTGACCGACGCTGTTGGCAATGTTGTGGTGCGCTACGCCTACGACCCGTACGGCCGGCGGACCCGCCTCACGGGTAACATCGAGGCTGACTTTGGATTTGCCGGCATGTTCTGGAGTTCCGAGGCCGGGCTGTCGATCACCCACTACCGCGCGTACGACCCGGGACTGGGGCGTTGGCTCTCTCGCGATCCACTTGCTAGTGCGGAATTGAGAGAAGGCCCTAACCTTTACGCCTATGTCGCGAACAATCCGGTTAACCTCATTGATCCTGAAGGTTTAATAACCACCATGAAAACCTGCCTGACTCCCGTTAATGCGGCTGCATGCACAGCGGCTGGACTCACTGCGGGCAGAACGGTTCAAACAGTGGCCCCAAGTGTTGCGCCGACCGTGAATGCAGTAGTTTGTCAAGCAAACACGGTGGTTGGGTATGCTCTAGGTCCGAGCACGGTGCCTGTACTTAGTCAGACAGTATCCAGTATTGCTCCCAGTTTACCTCGCTTGGCTCCGCTCGCCGCCGAAGTTCAGAGCAAGGGAATGGCGGCTGCAAATTGGCTCATCCAAACCATGGGCCCACAGCGCGAGTATGTGCTGTACCTTTGGCGAACCAATCCGGAAGCGGCACGAAAGTTCGTAGATGGACTTGATGCGTTCAGCCAAATGATTTTCGGACATTGAATGTCACCGATTCCTCACATGGGAAAGCCTGATTTAACGCCAGAAATCGTCGGCGTTCAGCGGGCGAAACGAATGGCACAAGGATGTGCCCACGCAAACATATACGCTTCGCTTGGAACAGCGCGGGTATGGCGCGGCTTATCGTCCCTGCCAGTTACGCCGTTTGGGATCCGGTCGGTCATCCTCCCGACAGCAATCTTGGTCTTGGTTCTCGCCAGTGCTGTTCACGGCCAGGAACGGCAGTTCGCTTTCGATGCCAATGGAAATCTTCTGACTCAGACGGCAGAAAACATCGCCTCCCCGGAAATCCTCGCCCAACCCCAACCCCAAGTCGTCGTGCCGGGCGCGCTGGCCTCTTTTTTTGTCGTGGCCGCTAACACCAGTCAACTCGCCTACCAATGGCGATTCAATGGCGCGACCATCGTGGGTGCCACCAGCGACGCCTTGCTGTTGCAAAACGTGAGCGCGGCCAACGAGGGTCAGTACTCGGTCGTGCTCGTCAACAGTTCCGGCAGCGTGATCAGCGCGCCCGCCGCGTTGCTGCTCGATGGCGACCGCGACGGCCTGCCCGATTCCTGGGAACTGGCGAACTTCGGCAACCTGAATCAATACCCGACGGGCGATTCGGACGGCGACGGCGTTTCCAACCTCGAGGAATTTCTCGATGGCACCAACCCGGCGGACAGTGCCTCCGTTCTTTTTCGACTGACGGTCCTCAGCGATGGTGGCCAGGTGACAGTGAATCCCAGCCGGTTCAGCTTCACCAACGGCGAGATCGTGACGCTGACCGCCACCGCCATTGCTCCAAACACATTTCACGGCTGGACCGGAGACACGAACACGCTGAGTTCCATCATCAGCCTGGTGATGACCTCGAACAAAACCGTGTTCGCGCACCTGAGCACCTACGACGTTACCTGGACCAATACCGCCAGCGGGGATTGGAACGTCGCCTCGAATTGGAGCCCCAATTTCGTGCCCGGCACCAATGACAATGTGATCATCGCCAAGGGCGTCACCGTCACTCTCAACAGCAATTCAGCAATCGGCGGTTTCACCCTCGGCGGTGCCGGGACATCGCCGATCTTGACAGGCAGCGGGACGCTCACCGCGAGTAGAGCTTCGTTCTGGTCAGGCGGGACGATGAGCGGGGTTGGGCGGACGGTCATTCCGCCGGGTGCGACGCTGACCATCAACCCCGGTGGCACGGTGACGTTGAGTGGCGGGCGCATCCTGGAGAACGGCGGGATAACGTTCTGGAACGCGGGGACCATTA
>CAZNOE010000302.1:0-7130 GCA_964574525.1 uncultured Bifidobacteriaceae bacterium | reverse complement strand
CAATCCCGGCGGATTCACAAAGTTACGACCATTGGTTTCAGCATATCGCCATCGTTGTTCGCGACATGGACAAGGCTTACGAGCAATTGCGCCAGCACAAGGTGAAGCACGTTTCAACCGGCCCACAGACGCTCCCCGCGTGGAACAAGGGCGCGGCGGGAATCAAAGCGTTCTACTTCCGCGACCCCGAAGATCATGTGCTCGAAATTATTTTCTTCCCACCGGGCAAAGGCGATCCGAAGTGGCAGCACGCTGGCACAAAGCCGGAGTCCGGCCTCCCCTTGTTTCTCGGCATTGATCACACGGCCATCGTGGTTTCGGACACGGACAACAGCCTGGCATTCTATCGCGACTTGCTCGGCCTGCGTGTTGCCGGTGAAAGCGAGAACTACGGCGTCGAACAGGAGCATTTGAACCAGGTCTTCGGTGCGCGGTTGCATATCACCGGGCTGCGCGCGGAACACGGGCCGGGCATCGAATTCCTCGAATACATCACACCGCCCGGCGGACGCCCGTTGTCGGGCAACGCGAAGGCAAACGACTTGGTTTTCTGGAACACGCATCTCGCCGTGGATGACGTGACGAAGTGGTCGGCGAAGTTGCACGAGAGCGGCGTGGTGTTTGTTTCCAAGCCGGGCAGCGCGCGTTCGCAAATTCTCCGCGACCCGGACGGGCATGCGATGGAACTCGATGAAATTCCGTCCACGGCCGCCACGTCAGCGCAGCATTAAGGGCTCGCTGCGGTATCCAGTTATGTAACCTCAGCGTCTGCCTGTTTGTCTATTGGTCAGCCGGCTGGAGACCGGCAATTTTGCCATCTGGCGTCAGGGCAAAGTTCCAAACCATCGTCTTGTTTTCAAACTTCGCCCGATACCGGTAGCCCCTCTGATTTCCTGCGTTGCGCCGTTCCAGTAGCGTGAGCGATTTTAACCCACCTGCGGGACGAAGAAACTCCGGGCCAACTTTTTGGATGAAGCTAACCATCTCCTGCGCGCCCGGCGAGAACAGAGAGGCATCGACCTTGCCCTGAGCGGCGTTTGTCAGGACCCTGCTCAACAGAGCCGCCACCTTAGGTTCCGTGTCTTCTATGCCTGCTTCCGGGTCAGCCAAGCTAGGAAGGTAGAACGAGGCTATTTTCGCGGCCATCGTCCGGCTCGGAGCCGTCGTCTGGTTGCAGAGCACAATGACGGTGAGCTTGTCGTCCACGAAGCGGTACATTGTGCAGTCAAAGGCCATTCCTCCACCTTGGTGTCCAGCGACGCGGTGCCCTCTCACGTTGCGAAGTTCGTTGCCGAAACCATAGTTCGCCTTCTCACCTGTGCTCAAGATCGCCGACGCGCACATCTGTTCTCGAATCGCCTTCTTGAGAAGCTTGTCCGAGTCGAGCGCCTGATCCCATTTGATTAGATCGTTCACGGTGGAAACGACGGCCCCCGCCGCCCACTTGCGAGTTGGACTGATGTAGATCGCATTTTGCAGAACGTTCTTTTTGCCATGAAAGCCTGTGATGAAGGCCGGGGGCTGGTCCGGCTGGTCCGCGTCCTCGCTAATCCAATTGTATCCCGCCGCGCGATTTGGAATAATGTCCCGGCAGTCGTTCATCCTGGTGCCAGTCATTGCCAGCGGTTGAAAAATTCGCTCCTGCAAGACCTCTTCATACTTCTTGCCACTGACTCTCTCGATGATCTGGCCCAGAAGGTAGTAGTTGGAATTGGAGTAACGCCATTGAGTTCCTGGTTTGAACTGGAGCGGGCGTTCCCCTGCGGCTTTGAGGAGTTCGTCGGGGCTGGCATCGAGCGGAAGTTGCTCGAAAAAAGGTGGAATGTCGGTGTAGTCCTCAACACCGGAAGTGTGCGTCAGAAGGTGACGGACGGTGATGTCCGTCCAGGCTGTGGGAGAATCGGGGAGGTATTTCACCACCGCATCGTCGAGTCCGATCTTGCCATCTTCGACCAGCAGGAGGATGGCCGCAGCCGTGAATTGTTTCGTGACGGAGAGAATTTCGTACACGGTGTCCGCTGTCGCGCGCGTGCCAAGTTCGACGTTGGCGAAACCGTAGCCTTTGGCCAAGAGCACCTTTCCGTCTCGAACGACGCCCACGGACATGCCAGGGATGTGAGAGAGTTTCATCTGTTCCTGCACAAAAGCATCCACCTTGTCGGCGTGACCCAAGAATGGCGCGACCAACAGCAACAGGAAAACCGAAAGTGTCACGGAGAACATTTTCATAGATCAAGCAGGCAAAGTGGTGGATTGCACAAAAATAGTGGTTTCATTGTGGATGGTGGGACAGAAACGGCAGCCCGTTCTCCCCGACGACATACATGAAGATGATGGCTAGTATAATAAAACAGACCGCTCCGATCAGCAGGTTAAGAATTCTGATTTTGACCGTGACCTGAAGCTCCCGCCGGGCACGATCAATCTGAAAATGCATGATCGCCAGCAAATTCAACGCGAGCGCAAGCAATGGGCCGGCCACGAGTATCAGCGGCGGCACAAAGCGAAAGAAAGAGTGGTCGATCTTCACCATCTCGTCTTCAATCCCATCCAACAGCGGGATACTGAGCCTGAAACCGTACTTCAGGATTACGCCAAACAGGAACAGACAGGGGATGGCAATCAGCAGAATCCCGATCCATGAAGATCGTTTCGCGCTCACCAGGAACAGCTTGAGTTGCCTCTGTTGTGTCGCACTGGATAGTTCCGGGCGTTCGACGCTTTCCAGTTTTTTGATCAATTCTTTCTCGTCCATATCTTGTCCTTCATTCTAATGCTTGTAATGCAGGCCACGCTGAAACGTTGCAGGTTCACAGCAGATTTTTGAGTTTTGCGATTCCCCTGGAGAGTAAGGATTTTACAGTGCCCTCCTTCTTGTTCAGAATTTCAGCTACTTCCTTGACACTCTTCCGTTCAAAATACCGCAGCGCGATGACATCCTGGTATTTGATGGGGAGCTGCAGCACTCTTGACCGGATCGCGAGAAAGTCATCATATTCCCGAAGCTTTCGTTCCGCCTCGATCCGCTCGGCTTCCAGCGTTTGCGGGTCAATTGGCTCGAAGCCGATTTCCTCCATGATTTGGTCGAGCGACACGATGTTCAATCGCCCTTTTCGGAAGTACATGTTTACTTCGTTTGTTGCGATACGATAGAGCCAGGCGGAGAACGCGATTCCCTGCCAGCGGTATCGCCAAAGGCCCTTGAATGCCTTGAGGAAAACTTCAGAGGTGATGTCTTTCGAGGTGTTCCAGTCCTCAACGCGGCGAAGCACGTACCCGAAGATGGCGGGATAGTGCTGCTCGAAGAGGATGCCGAATGCTTCGGGATCCTTTTTCGCTTCTTCAATAGTGGCGCGCTCGCCGTCCATGGCCATTGGTGTTTCCGGTTATACCAGTACAATGCAAATGTTTCTAAAGGTTGCGGAACGTCCACTTTGAAGGTGCCCGCGGAACTCAACAGTGAACCGTCGTATGCACTAGAACGCAAGTTTCCACTCCGCCAAATCTACTGAGGTGATTTTATTGGCCGGTTTCATCCTATGGGAACATGCCGACGACGCCAAAGCATCCGTCCACATGGTGACAACCCGCTTGAGCCGCGCGGCACAAAATCAGTGAAAGGTTTCGCACTTCGCCACGACCAATCATCACGCAATACGAATCGCGAAAACGAAACAATTGAAAATCGAACCATGAAAAAAACTCTATGCAGTCTGGTCGCAGTGCTCTCGCTGGCAAGCGCTGCCTTTGCCGACCAAACGCCGGATCACAAAGTGCTCGTCCTGAAAAACAAGGATGGCGCGGCCATTCTTGGTTACGACGCCGTGGCCTATTTCACGGACAACAAACCCACGAAGGGCAATCCCAAATTCCAGTCGGAATACGAGGGCGCGAAATACTATTTTGCTTCCGCCGAACACAAGGCGCTGTTCGACGCGAATCCCGCGAAGTATGCGCCCGCTTATGGCGGCTACTGCGGTTACGCGGCGAGCATTGATCGCCTGTCGCCCATCAGCCCGGAATGGTTTCAGATCATTGATGGCCGGCTAATTCTCCAACACAACGGGAAGGCAACGGACAAGTTCAACGCTGACCAGAAAGGCAACATTGTGAAAGCAGACCAAAACTGGCCCGGCCTCGTCGTGCGCAACGGTTCGGGCGGCAAGACGCTTGTGTTCACGGATAAG
Organism: uncultured Bifidobacteriaceae bacterium; assembly: GCA_964574525.1. Classification (GTDB taxonomy): domain Bacteria; phylum Verrucomicrobiota; class Verrucomicrobiia; order Limisphaerales; family JADLHS01; genus WYBW01. Next base: position 2,943 of record CAZNOE010000302.1, on the reverse strand, counting down.
AAAGGTGTCGCGCTTGAAGGCTACGACCCGATCTCATACTTCACGGACGGCAAGCCGATGAAAGGTGATCCAAAGATTGAAGCGACCTACAACGGCGCGCTGTATCATTTCGTTTCGCAAGAGCACCGGGAAACATTTGAAAAAAGCCCGTCAAAATACGCGCCTGCCTACGGCGGTTTCTGCGGCTACGCGGCCAGCGTCGGCAAAGTGCGCCCGGCCAATCCTCTCGTTTGGTCCATCGTGGACGGCCAACTCATCGTCCAACACACCAAGGGCGCGGATGACCTTTGGCAGAAGGATGTCCCCGGCAACAAGGTGAAGGCGGACAAGTATTGGCCGCTGCTCGTCGAGGCAAAGGCTGGGAAGAAAGACCCGATTGATAGCCTGCTCGGCAAATCCGTGATCAATCTGGCAGCCATTAAATAACTGACCAGGAATTGAGCGGCGGGCTGGAGACAGCCCGCCTACCAACCAGAACCACAAACCATTTACATGAAAACATCATTCACGCTCCTCGCTCTTTTTGCCGCCGCGACTTTTGCGCTTGCGGATGAACACGTTGACCAGGGACACGTCGCCACAAAGCACAAGCTTACGCTTGAAGGCGCAAAGAAGGTTGGCGAAGCCGCCGCGAAATTCGCGAAGGACAACGGTGCTGGGCCGTCCATCGCGGTCGTTGACGACGGTGGTTATCTGCTCTACTTCGTCCGGCCTGAAGAAAGCTTTGCCGCTGGCGCGAACGTCTCCATCGGGAAAGCCCGCACATCCGCGATCTTCAAGAAGCCGACGAAGGACTTCGAGGACACAATCAACAAGGGCCGGTTCACCATGACCGCGCTGCCCGACTTCACCCCGTTGCAAGGCGGCGTGCCGATTATTCACGACGGCCAGGTCATTGGTGCGATTGGTTGCAGCGGAGCAAAAAGCGCGCAGCAGGACGAAGAAGTCGCCAAAGCGGGCGCGGCAGTGTTCGAGCCAAAAGACAAGAAATAGCGACGTGCCAGAGGACACGTCTTCGAGTTTGCCACGGTGGGGCGAGGATGCTCGTCCCGCCATTTTTGTTGAGCTTTTTGAGGTTTGATTGAATCGGACTAAGCTGTTATGCAAGAGACTTGGTAACCATTCGATGAAACCCGGCGCGTCACAAAGCAAAGCAGTCCGCCTCGAATCGCCTCCGGCGAGCGCGGACTTCAAGACGCGTCTCATCGAAGGCAGCCCGGATTGCATCAAGGTGCTTGATCTCGACGGGCGGCTGGTCTCCATGAACGCGGGCGGAATGGCAGTGCTGGAGATTTGCGACCTCAAACCTTTCATCGGCGCTGCGTGGATTGACTTCTGGCAGGGCGAAGATCGCAAGGCCGCGCAGGCCGCCGTCAAAACTGCACGCAATGGCGGGCTGGGCCGGTTCGTCGGATTTTTTCCGACAACCCAAACGCGCAAGCCAATGTGGTTCGACGTGGTGGTCAGCCCCATCCTCGACGAGGATGGCAAGCCCGAAAAACTACTGGCCGCGTCGCGCGATGTGACACAATGGAAGCGCGCGGAGAATCTTCTGCACGCCATCGTGGACGGCACATCCACCGCCACCGGCGATGCTTATTTCCGCTCTCTCTTGCAAAGGCTCGCACGCGGACTCGGCGTGCGCTATGCGTTCGTCGCGGAGTGTCTCACGGGGCATCGTGCGCGGTCGCTGGCGTTCTGGAACAACGACGCGTTCGCGGACAATTTTGAATACGACCTCAACGGCACGCCTTGTTTGAAAGTGACCGAAGGACAGACATGCCACTACGACCGCAATCTGCAAAACTTATTTCCCGAAGACAAACCGCTCGTCGAAATGCGCGCGGAAAGTTATTTGGGCGTGCCGGTGCGCGATTCGGCCCAAAACATCATCGGCCATCTCGTCATCATTGACGACAAGCAGATGACCAGCGACCCGCTGGTGATAGCGGTGATGACGACGTTTGCGAACCGCGCCGGGGTGGAGCTGGAGCGCGTGCGCGCGTTTGATCATTTGCATCGCGAGAAGCAGGAGAGCGACGAGCGTTTCCGGGATTTATTCGACGAAGCGCCAATTGCCTACGTTCATGAGGGTCTCGATTCCAAATTCATCCGCGCCAACCGCGCCGCCATACGGGCTTTTGGAATCACACCCGAAGAAGTTGAAGGCACTTACGGAAGAGATTTCATCCCGGACACGCCAGAAGCGCAACGGCGACTGAAGGAGGCGTTTGAGTCCATCGGCAAGGGCATTGACACGAGCGGCGTCGTGCTGGAACTGCGCCGCAAGGACAACGGCAAGCCGCTCTGGATTCAGTGGTGGTCCAAGCCCGACGTAGGCGGCAAGTTCACGCGCACGATGTTCGTGGACATCACTGAGCGCGTGCTGATGGAACAGGAAAAGGCGCGGCTCGAAGCGCAGAACACTTATTTGCAGGAGGAAATTCGCAGCGAACACAACTTCGGTGAAATCGTCGGCAGCAGTCCCGCGTTGCTCGACGTGCTACGGCAGGTCGAGCAGATCGCGCGGATTGATTCCACCGTGCTCGTCCTCGGCGAAACTGGCACAGGCAAGGAACTCATCGCCCGCGGCATCCACGACCGCAGCCCGCGCAAGAACCGCGCGTTGGTGAAGGTGAACTGCGGCGCGATCTCGGCGGGCCTCGTCGAGAGCGAACTGTTCGGCCACGTCAAAGGCGCGTTCACCGGCGCAATCGCCAATCGCGATGGCCGTTTCAAGCTCGCGGACAGCGGAACAATTTTTCTCGACGAAGTGGGCGAACTGCCGATGGACACGCAGGTAAAGCTGCTGCGCGTATTGCAGGAGCAGGAGTTCGAGTCGATTGGGAGCAGCAAAACGATCAAGGTCAACGTGCGCATCGTCGCGGCCACGAATCGCGACCTGGAAGAATTGGTGCGCGAAGGAAAATTCCGCGCGGATCT
>CAZNOE010000301.1:0-7134 GCA_964574525.1 uncultured Bifidobacteriaceae bacterium | reverse complement strand
GCGTGGTCTCGATGGTGTGCGACTTGTTCTTGATGGGCGCGGAAACCGCCTCGGCGATGCGCTCGGCCCCCGGCCAGTAGTAGGTGAAGCTCTTGCGGTCGCCAAAGGCGCGGGCGAACTGCTTGGCGATCCGCGTGGCAGCATCATCGTAGAGCGGATACACGTTGTTCTTCCAGGCCTGCTCATCCCACACCTTCTTGAGTTCCTCCAGTTTCCCGGGGTTTTTGTCGGCGAGGTTGTTGGTTTCGGAGAAGTCCTCGTTGAGGTTATACAACTCCCACACGTCCTTGGCGAAATCGAAGGTGCCGGTCACAACCCAAGGCATGCGGTTGCCGTGGATCGTCACGGCCTTCCAGCCGTCCTTATACATCGCGCGGTTGCCGAACTGCTCGTAGTACTGCTCGGTGCGGGCGGAGGGCGCATCGGCCTTGTTGAAGGAATAGGCGAGGCTGATTCCATCCACCGGCATCTGCTTGACGCCGTCGATCTCCTCCATGAACTTGGTGCCGGTGACTTCCAGCGCCGTGACCATGAGGTCGGTGACGTAGCTGTATTGATTCCTGATCTCTCCCTTGCCCTTGATGCCCTTGGGCCAGGTAATGATGAGGCCATCGGCGATGCCGCCGTTGTGTACGATCTGCTTGCAATACTTGAACGGCGTGTCCCCGGCCATGGCCCAGCCCGCGTGATAGTGCGGGTAGGTGTTGGGGCCGCCCCATTCGTCGTAGTGCTTCATGTTCTCTTCGAGGGTCGTTTGGAAGCCATTGAGCACCCGTGATTCATTATAAGTTCCGTTCAATCCGCCTTCGCCACTGCAGCCGTTGTCGGCGGTGAGCAGGATCAGTGTGTTGTCGTATTGCCCGATGCGCTTCAAGGTGGCGACCATGCGGCCGATCTGCTCGTCGGTCTGCGTCATCTGACCGGCGAAGACTTCCATCTGGCGGGCATAGAGTTTTTTCTGATCCGCGCTCAGGCTGTCCCACCTCGGAATCTCCGGGATGCCGTTGGAGAGCTTGGTGCCGGCGGGGAGAATTTTCATCTCCATCTGCTTCGCGAAGATCGTCTCGCGCGCCTTGTCCCAGCCCATGTCGAACTTGCCCTTGTACATGTCGATGTACCGCTGCTGGACCTGGTGCGGCGAGTGCATTGCGCTCGGCGCCCAGAACAGGAAGAAAGGCCGGTCGGGATAGATCGAGGTGTGACACGTGATGTTCTCGATCGCCCGGTCGGCGAGATCGGTGGTCAGGTGATACCCCGGTTTGTTCATCCAGGTCTCCGACGGACGATGATCGTTAAAGAGCAGCGTGCGGTAATCGTCCGCGTCGGCGGCCATGAATCCATAGTAATGGTCGAAGCCCTCGCCGCCGGCCCAATGCTGAAAGGGACCGCTTTGCGAAGCCTCCGGCAAGGGCGTGTGATCCCACTTGCCCAGCGCGAAGGTCTCAAAGCCGGCGTGCTGGAAGTGCTTGGCGATGGATTTCGCGCTCTCGGGCGGAGTGCCGTTGTAGCCGGGGAAGCCCATCGCAGTGAGCGCATGGGAACCCAGGCCGATCTTGTGCGTGTTCCTGCCCGCCATCAGCGCCGCCCGCGAAGGCGAACACAAGGCCGGGGTGTGGAAGTTGTTGTAGCGCAGGCCATCGGCGGCCAGCGCATCAATGTTGGGCGTCTTGATGAGGCCGCCGAAGCAGCCGTATTGGGCAAAGCCCACGTCATCCAGGTAGATGATGAACACGTTGGGCGTGCCGGGCTTGGGCTTCACTCCTTCGGGATACCACTCCACGGATTCCTCGTAGGTCCTACCGATCTTCCCCTTGAACTCCTGGCCGTATTTGGCGAAGGAGTCGCCCTGGGACTGGGCGGGCGCGGATGGGGTTGAGAGCACGCAAGCGATCAGCGCGACCATTGCGAGCGCCAGCGGGCGGAACAAACGTTTCATAGAACGATCTGTGGATTGAGGTTTCAATCGATTCATCTGGTATCCTTCTGGTTCGGGGATTTTTACTGACTCTGTTTCTTGCTGTCGGGCGAGCGGCCACGCGCCGCCGCCTGCTTTTTCCAATCGTCCTGTGTCATCACACATCGAAATCCCACGTGGCTCGAGCCGGTGTCCGGCGGAGTGCCGCGGCGGGCGCTGGGGCGGTAGCTTGCGCAATAGGACACATGGCACAGATACGAGCCGCCTTTGATGACCCGCTTGACCGGGTTGTATGGATCGCCGGGATCCCAGGTTTTGCTCGGCCCCGCGGGGTTGTCGCACAGCCCGTGGCTCGCCGAGTCCGCGTGCATGTCCGCGCGATACAGATCGCTGCACCAGTTCCATACATTGCCGGCCATGTCGTACAGTCCGTATCCGTTCGGCGGAAAGGACTTGACGGGAGCGACGCCGGCGAAGCCGTCTTCAGCCGAATTCTTGTACGGAAACTCGCCCTGAAACGTGTTGGCCCTATGCCGGGGCTTGCCGCCTAAGTCCTTTGGCATGAACTCGTCCCCCCAAGCGAAACGCTTGCCAGACAGGCCCCCTCGCGCCGCGAACTCCCACTCGGCCTCGGTCGGCAGCCGCTTGCCCGCCCACTTCGCATACGCGACCGCGTCATCCCACGAAACCTGCACGACGGGATAGTTGTCCTTTCCAGCGATGGTGCTGCTGGGTCCATCGGGATGCTTCCAGTCCGCACCGGGAGTCCACGTCCACCAGCCTGCCATGTCATTCAACGGAACCGGCCCTTTCGACGGAGTAAACACGAGCGAGCCGGGCACCAACATGCTGTCATCGGGCTTGGGTGTGCCCGGCGCGACCTGTTTCTTGATCTCTTCCCACTCCGGCTTGCGCTCGGCGATCGTCACGTAACCCGTCGCCTTGACGAATTCACGGAACTCCGCGTTCGTGACCGTGTGCTCGCCCATCCAGAAGCCGGCGACCTTGACGCGGTGCGCGGGGCGTTCGTTCCGCTGGCTCTCGGGATCGTCCGTGCCCATGGTGAACTCCCCGCCGCGAATCCAGACCATGCCCGGCGGCCCTGGCTTCGCGGGCTGGGCGTGCGCGGGTGGGGGTGCGGCGAGAACCGCCAGCGCGCAAGCGAGCGCGGCGGCGAGGAGGCTTTGTATGCGTGTGGTTTTCATGGTTGTGTGCTTCCGGTGGTTGGTCATTTTTCAAAACGCGGTGATTCGCTGGATGATCCAGAACGCCGCGACGCTGCCGATGGCATACGGAGGAACGCGCCAGGCCCACGCGGGTTGCGACACCCCGGTGCGCCGCCTGATTTGCCGCGCGAGCGCGATGACGGCGAAGACGGACGCGATGAAGAGGAGTTGGCCGACCTCGACGCCGACGTTGAAGAAGAGCAGCGCGACGGGAATCGCTGATTGCGGCAGGCCGACTTCGCTGAGCGCGCTGGCGAAGCCGAAGCCGTGGAGCAGTCCGAAGGTGAACGCGACGACCCACGGAAATCTCTCCGTCAGACCGGCCTTGCCCTGCCGGCTGTGCATGATTTCCGCCGCCACAAACACGATGCTCAACGCGATGGCGGCTTCGACGGGCGGCCCCGGCACATGCACGAATCCGAGCGTCGCGCCCGCGAGCGTGAGGCTGTGCGCGAGGGTGAACGCCGTGACGGTCGCAATGAGCCGGCGCGTGCCTTTCACCAGAATCAACAACGCGAGAACGAACAGCAAATGGTCAATGCCCAGCAGGATGTGCTCGACGCCAAGTTTCAGATACGTCGCCGCCACCTGCATCGCGCGCGGCGCGGCTTCGACGACGAAGGAAGGCGCGGACGGCGTGAGCCGCGTCACTTGCATGCTGCCGTCGAGACATTCCAGACGCACGAGCACGTCGGTCATCGTCGCGCTGAGGCCGGCGATGTGGATCGTGCCGCCGCTTAGTCCGCCCGCGCGCTTCACCGTCCAGCGTTCGGTGAAGGCGTTATTGATCATCGAAGCCCGCGGCGCGGTGACGTTCGTGCAGCCTACGGGCAGTTCCACGTAGAGTCCGAGGCGCAGATCCTCTCCCTGACCCGGCACCTTCCACAGCACGTCGTAAGTCTCCGACCCGGTCTGGCGCAGTTCGAGATAGGCGGGGCGCACCTCATGCGCAAACACGCCGGGCGCAAACGTGGCGAGCAGAGCAAAGATGAGAAGCGCGCGTTTCATTTCATTTCCTGGCTGCGACTTTTATTGCTTCCACCGGCTCCGGGTTTTCGATCGTCACGGTGTAACGCTTGAGCAGCTCCTGGTAAAACTTCTCGTTCGCTTCCAGCCGACGGGCGTTGTCCCATTCACGGCGCACGGCGTCGCGCACGTCCGCCAGCGCGGGCAGTTGTCCTTCCGTGCGTTCGCTCACGAACACCAGATGCACCCCGTAGCCGGACTCGACCGGCCCCTGCCATTGGCCGGGCGCAATCCCGGCCAGTTTCGCGGCGAAATCTTCGCCGAACTGTTTCGCCACCTCGCTGGCCGGCACCGCCGCGAACTGGTGCTCCAGCAGGAATGAATCTCCCAGCGCCGCGAAGCCGGCATTGCCGCCGGCCTGGTTCAACTGCGCGAGCAGTTGCGCGGTGTCGCGCGCAAGGTTTTCACCGTGCTTCGCCGGGTTGAGATACACCTGCCGGAACGTGAAACGCGGTTCGACGCGGAAGCGGTCGGGATGCCTCGCCAGGAACTCCGCCAGTTCCGCTTCGTCCGGTTCGGCTTGCGCGACGACATCATCGGTGACGAATTCCATTTTCTGCCGCAACCGGCGGCGGATGATGATGTCGTCTTTGTCCAGGCCCAGCGCCAGCGCCTCGCGGCAATACACTTCCTCCCGCACCCGGTCCCGGATCAAGCCCTCCCATTCCTCGCGGCTGGGCGGCCGTTGCCAGGTGCGGGTGAAGGCCGCCCTCATGGACGCGAGCTGGCCTTGTGAGACAACGACCCGCCCGGGCGCGGGTGCGCCGTTGCGATTCAGCAAGCCGTAGCCGGCGAAGAGCAGCGCGCCGAGCACGAGGAAGTGAACCAGCGGTTCTTTGAACAGTCGTTTCATACGATTTGAACAGGAGCTAACGGAGGAAACGAAGTTTCCGATTCCGTTTCTGTTCTCTCTGTCTCCTCGTGCTGAATCTTCATTTCGCCGGCGTATACCAGATCGGCGAGGTGTAGGCGCGCTCCTGGAGTTTCATTGTGGTGCCGGGGAGCGGCTTGTTCCCGAAACGCTTCACGTCGTACGCGGTCCAGCGCGGGGTGGGAATCTCCAGGACGCGGACGTAGTAGAAGGCGCGTTGTTTGACGTCAAAGCTCGGATCTTTCCAGACGGTAATCAATTCCGGATCGCCGATGGTGTTGGACCAGGTCGCATTTTCCACGTCCACGGTATCGCCAACGGGCGGCAGCTTGCCGTCCGCGTCAGGCTTGCGCTTGTCCGCGTCTCCCCAGACGACGTCATAGACCTGCTCATGCACCTCGCCCGCGGCGTCGAGCCAGCCTTTGATGACCTGGATGCGGTCGAGGTTTGCACCGATGGGGTCTTTCAACGCGGCAACTAGGAACGTCGGGGACTTGCCCGGGGGCGCATCGCTCAGGTCGCCGCCCATGGGAACGCCCTTGGCGTAGCCGATGGCAGCGGGCATGCGGTTGTGCGCGTCCGCCGATTCGAAATCCCAGCCGCCGAAGAACCGCACGGCCATGCGCGTTCCGGTGGTGGAATAGGTCTCGCGGCGTTTCATCGCGTCGAAGATCGCTGCGCGGGTGTTCTCCTTCGCCCACACCGCGGCGTAGCCGGAAGCGGAGATCTCCCAGTCCATGATTTTCAAGTTGGTCTTGGGGTTGGCCATGAATCCGGCGGCCAGGCGTCCCGGGCTGGGTTCCCATGGTGTGGCCACGCCAATGAAGTTCTCCTCCTCCTCCGCGGTGAGGGCTGTATGGTTGTCGCTGCCACTTACGAGGCCAAACTTGTAGGGATTCACGCCGAGCTGCGCTTCGAGCTTGAGGCCGTTCTTGTACGCCGATCGCGCGTACTCGAACTCGAGCATGTCTTTCGTCTTTGGCACCGAGAGGTCGAGGTTGGCCTTATCCCAGATCTCGAAGTTGGCGAACTCATCATTGGGCGAAAGGTATGGATGAGCCTCGCTGGTGCCCTTGGTCTGTGTAACTTCGTAGAGCCGCTCCCACTTCGCGCGCGTCTCGGCGTACTCGCGGTCGATCTTCTTCCCGAAGGCCTCGACGGTGGGGAACATGCGTCCGTTGCTCAGATTGCCGTTGTGCGTGATCGCGAGCATTTCGCTGCCGGTCTTCACCTCGGCCGCCGCCAGCCATTTCCACAGATCCTCGGGATTGTCGCTGCCCAGCGGCGCCTGCGTGGTGAAAGGCTCGATCAGGCCGGCCCTCGCACCGTTCTCGCGGAAGAGGATATTGCGGTGAAGATTGTTGCCGTCCGTATTCGAGGTCCACTCGAACCCGATGATCGCGGTGAAGCGGCCCGGATCGTTATAGGCCTCCGCCGCGTTGATGACCTCTTGCCAGGCGGAGCGGTAGGCGGGCATGCCCGGAACCGGGAACCCCTTGGGCATCTTGCCTTCGCCGAAGCTCTTAATGATGTCCATCGCCGCCTCGGCGCCATGGCCTGAATGGATCTGGTCATACCACTTCTTGCCCTGCGCCGTGCCCATCAACTCCGGATCGGCGGCCATCAACGCCTGAAAGAAGCCAAAGCCGTCCGAGTGATCCGACACGACAAGCCAATCCAACGGGCGGGACAGCTTGATCCGCTGACCGGCCGAAGCAGTGATCTCATCGCCCCGGGCGAAGCTGTAGGCGTCCCTCGGTGTGAGGCGGCACCCGCTCGCGCCCGCGTCCAGCGAGAACGAGGTGTGCAGGTGCTGATCGCCGAAGAGCGGCCGCGTGGGGAAGTTGCGCCCGGCGTAGGGTGAGTAAGGCGGCTTGGACGGATGTACCCTCTCGAGCGTTGCCTGGTCGGCGGTGCCGGAATCGGTGCTGTGGTTCTGCGCCAACGCCGGCAGGGCCAGACCGCCAACGGCCAGCAAGAGTATTGTTTGTATGGTTCGTTTCATGGTGTCTGTTTCCTTTCGTTTGTTCAGTTCAGCGTCACGGAGTATACCAGACGGGCGAGGTGTAGGCGCGGTCGGTGACCGTCATCGGAAC
>CAZNOE010000300.1:0-7179 GCA_964574525.1 uncultured Bifidobacteriaceae bacterium | reverse complement strand
GCGTGTTGCAGCGCCACGAGGTCTTCGCCGGGTTTGAGCGCATCGAGCGCCGCCTGTTCGGCTTTGAGTTGCTCGTTCGAGTAGTTGGCGGCCTTGATGGAGAGACCGATGCGGCGGTCGCTCTTATCTATCTTGACGACGCGGGCGGTGACTTCCTGGCCGACCTTGAGCACGTTCTTGATTTTGTCCACGCGCTCTTCACTGATCTGTGAGATGTGGACGAGGCCGTCAATGTCATGTTGGAGGCCGACGAACGCGCCGAAGCTGGCGAGTTTGGTGACGTTGCCGGTGACGAGGTCGCCGACCTTGTAATACTGGTCAATGTTCGCCCACGGGTCCTGGGAGAGTTGTTTCACGCCGACTGCAATCCGCTGGTTGGCCTTGTCCACTTCCAGCACGACGGCTTCGACTTCGTCGCCCTTCTTCAAGACTTCGCTGGGGTGATTGATCTTGCGCGTCCAGGAAATGTCCGAGACGTGAATCATACCGTCCAGCCCCTCTTCCAGTTCGATGAAAGCTCCGTAACTGGTGAGGTTGCGAATCTTGCCTTTGACTCGCGTTCCAGTCGCGTATTTCTTCTCGGCGCTGTCCCACGGATTGGCTTCAAGCTGGCGGATGCCGAGGCTGATTTTTTGCTCGTCACGGCTGATGCCGAGCACGATGGCTTCAACTTCCTGGTCCGGTTTGAGCACGTCGCTGGGCTTGGCGACACGTTTGGTCCAGGAAAGTTCGGTGACATGCACGAGACCTTCCACGCCGGGCTCGAGTTCCACGAACGCGCCGTAAGGCACGAGGTTGACGACTTTGCCTTTGACACGAGTGCCGACCGGGAACTTGCTCTCGATGTTACTCCAAGGATTGGTCATCTTCTGTTTCAGACCGAGGCTGACCCGTTCCTTTTCCTTGTTTACGTCGAGCACGACGACATCGAGGTCCTGGCCAACCTTGAGCAGTTCGGACGGATGGCCGATGCGGCCCCAACTCATGTCCGTGATGTGCAGCAATCCATCAATGCCGTTGAGGTCAATGAACGCGCCAAAATCGGTGATGTTCTTGACTGTGCCCTTGCGGATGTCGCCGGGGACCATGTCGCTCAGGAGCTTCTGGCGGCGCTCGGTGCGTTCCTGCTCGATAAGTTCGCGCCGGGAGAGAACAATGTTTTGCCGCTCCTGGTTGATCTTGACGACCTTGAAATTGTAGGTGTTACCGACATATTGCGCGAGGTTCTTGGGTGTGATGATGTCAATTTGCGACGCGGGCAGGAAAGCTTCGACGCCAATGTTGACGATCAAACCGCCTTTGACGATGGATTTGACCTTGCCGCTGATGGTGCCGCCCTCGTTGCAAATGGTCAGGATTTTGTCCCAGTTCTGCTTGAACTCGGCTTTTTCCTTGGACAGGACGACCATGCCGTCCTTGTCTTCGAGTCGTTCGATCAAAACGTCAATTATGTCACCGACCTTTACGGTTTTGATGTCTTCAAATTCAATGCCGGAGATGACGCCTTCGCTTTTGTAACCAATATCCACCAGAACTTCTTTGGGGCGGACTTCGATAATGGTGCCTTTGACAATTTCGCCTGCGGCAAAGCGCATCGTGCTTTGCTTCATGGCTTCTTCCATCGTGAGCATAATGATGACTGCGGCTTTCTATTCTTCTAACCGGGGAGGTTCGATCATCCCGCACGTGCGGGACTGCGAAGCTCCATTGCCTAACGTACCAGACGTTGCAGTGGCAACGGAGGTTGGCCCCGAAACGATTCGGGGTTAGGTCAGGTTGTTCGTTGACTTTTGTTTCTCAGCCTCAAAGAACGTCCGCACACACGGCGTTCAGGCGGGGTGTAACATAATAATCCCAGCAGAGAAGGCAAGACGAAGTTATTCACCGTCCAGGCAACAAAAAACGGCCAGCGCGGGAGGGTTTGGGCTGGCCGCCAGAACAAAGCGCGTCGGACTACTTTGCCTTCTCGTCTTTCTTCTTAAGGTCTTCCTTGTTGGGATTGCACTTCTCACAGGACTTTCCGTCCTTATGAGCGGCGACGCAGCATTTATGCTTGCATTCCTTTCCTTCGGCCACGGCTTTTTGGCAGCAGGTTTTCTCAGCAGCGAGCGCAGTGGAGGCCAGAAAAGCCACGGCACAGACACTGACAACCAGAGTTTTGATTGCTTTCATATATCTCTCTTGGCGACTACGTTGTCGCGTTTTCTTTCACCAACTTCTTCGCGAAGGCGACGACCACCCGACCGGCGTTCCAAAGGAGTTGACACAGCCTGACTTTATCGGGACCGGTCGAAATGTCCATAGGCTTTTTTGGATCAGAATCGAGAACCGCTGAACAAACCGGATAATCGGCCGGCTCAAAAGATGGGTGGAAGCAAAAAAGCGGTCGTTCCTAAAGGGAACGACCGCTCTGGAACTGTCCTAAACTTGACAGACTACTTCTTCTTCTCTTCTTTCTTGGGGTTGCATTTCTCGCAAACCTTTTTGTCTTTGAGAGCGTCCGCACAGCATTTGTGTTCGCAAACCTTCGCCGCCGCGATGGCTTTGTCACAGCAAGTAGGTTCAGCCTGACATTTCTCACAGGTTTTGCCGTCCTTGCGTGCCGCCACACAGCACTTGTGTTCACAGTCTTTGCCGGCGACTTTCGCTTTGACGCAACAGCTTTCCGCCATCGCACCGCTGGTGCTTAGCAAAAATGCCGCCGCACAAGCCGCGATGGTGAGTGTTTTAATGAACTTCATAGTTGGTCCTTTGTTGAGCGCTCAATGTTTTTACCAGGTTCTTCAGTCGAATTCCTCGAAAAGAAGCGCTGCCACTCAGCCGCGCGCATTCAAAGAATTGGAACAGCTTGAGTTTACCGCTCCGGCAAGCAATGTCCACAAATGTTTTTTCGGGTAGCCCGGCTTCATTTCAGGATGGATAGCAGACCGAGCTTTGCCGAGTTTGTGAAAAAAATCACAAAACCGCTTGCCTCTACGCAAACCCCTGATTACGTTGGCTCACACCAATCGGTAAGTCGTTGGTTTCCTATGCAAACAAGCGCCGAAATCGGCTACGATTCAAAGATCGAGGGCGACGTAATTCACACCCGGCTCGATGCTGCTTTAAACTGGTTTCGCAAGAACTCTCTCTGGCCGATGCCGATGGGTTTGGCTTGCTGCGCGATTGAATTGATGGCAGTCGGCGCAAGCCGGTTTGATATCTCGCGATTTGGCTCGGAAGTGATGCGCTTTTCGCCGCGACAGTCGGACGTGATGATCGTGGCCGGCACAGTCACTTACAAGATGGCCTTGGCCGTGAAGCGCATTTACGATCAGATGGCCGAACCCAAATGGGTGATCGCGATGGGCGCGTGCGCCTCGACGGGTGGGATGTACCGCAGCTATGCCGTCCTGCAGGGCGTGGACAAAATCCTTCCGGTGGACATTTACGTCGCGGGTTGTCCACCGCGGCCCGAAGCGCTGCTCGATGCGCTGATCAAGCTTCAAGACAAGGTTCAGCGTGAACCGCTGCTGGCGACGCTGAAGAAACCCGGCCCGGCGCTGGCCAAAGGCTGATTTCTTCGGAGTGAACGCCTCGGACTACGCCAACCAACTTCGCGAAAAGTTCGGAGAACTCGCCTCCCCACCGTCTGAATTCCGCGGCGAAGTTTCGGTGAAGCTCGTGGATGCCGAGCGCATCGTCGAAGTGTGCGCGTTCGCCAAGAACGACCTTGAGTTTGATTATCTCCTGGACGTCAGCAGTCTCGATAACTACGGCGAGGACCCGCGCTGGACGCTCATCTATCACCTCTACGGCCTCGGACATCACTGTCATCTGCGACTCAAAACTGACGTGAGCGAAGAAGAATCTGAGCTGCCCAGCGTGAGCGGTGTCTGGCGCACGGCGGATTGGCATGAGCGCGAGATCTACGACATGATGGGAATTCGTTTTCGCGGGCATCCCGACTTGCGGCGCATCTTGATGTGGGACGGCTATCCCTATTTTCCGTTGCGAAAAGATTTTCCGCTGGCGGGCAAATCGAGCGAAGTGCCGGAGGTGGCATTCACGCAAACCACGCCGATGATGGGCGGGCCGTTCGTCACGATTGCGGGGGGCAAGGACGCTTTGTCCCGCGAACCGCGCGTGCGCATTCCTGAAACCGATGCGCTCGGTCTCAACGCGCGTGTCGAGCGCCGCGACAATATCAAACACGCACATGGCAAGGCTTACGGGCCAGGGCCGATCGAGAAGAAATAAGATGCCCACCACGCAAGACATCGAGTTCAAAGACCCCGCCGTCCGCGCGATGGAATCAGCGGAGGAATTGCGCGACATAAAGGGCGAGAAGATGGTGCTCAATCTCGGCCCGTCGCATCCCGCCACACACGGCGTGTTGCGCATCGTGCTCGAACTGGATGGCGAAATCATCACCAGGGCCGTGCCGGACGTGGGTTATCTCCATCGCGGCGACGAAAAAATCGCCGAGAACATGACTTACACCCAGTTCATCCCTTACACGGATCGGCTGGATTACCTCGCGCCGCTGGCCAACAACGTGGCCTACGCCCTCGCCGTCGAAAAACTCCTCGGTATCCACGACAAACTCCCGCCACGCTGCCAATACATCCGCGTGATCTGCTGCGAACTGGCCCGTATTTCGTCGCACCTGCTCGGGCTCGGCGCGTTCGGTCTCGACCTCGGCGCAGTCACAGTTTTCTTGCTCACGTTTACGGAGCGCGAAAAAATTTACAACCTCTGCGAATCGCTCACCGGCGCGCGGTTCACGACGAGTTACACGCGCATCGGCGGCGTCTCGCGCGACACTCCGCCCGGCTGGTGCGATTCCGTCCGCAAATTTCTCGGCGAGGTGATCATCAACATCGCCGAGATGGAAACGCTGCTCACCCGCAATCGCATCTGGGTGGATCGCACGCGCGACGTGGGAGTGATCTCGCGGGCCAACGCAATTGATTTCGGCCTCAGCGGCCCGAACCTGCGCGGCAGCGGCGTGGATCACGATTTGCGCAAGGCCGAGCCGTATCTTTGCTACAAGGATTTGCAATTCGACGTGCCCATCGGATCGGTCGGCGATTGCTATGACCGCTATCTCGTGCGCATGGAGGAAATGCGCCAGAGCGCGCGCCTCGTGCATCAGTGCCTCGACAAGATCCCCGGCGGCTTCGAGAACAAATCCAAAGAGCCGGTCAACGTGGCCGATGGAAAACTCATTTTGCCGCCGAAGGATCGTGTAATGACGAGCATGGAGGAATTGATTCATCAGTTCATCCTTGTGACGCAAGGAATGAACTGCCCGCCCGGCGAAATTTATTTCGGCCACGAAAACCCGAAGGGCGAACTGGGCTTTTACATCAACAGCAAAGGCGGCGGCACACCGCATCGGCTGAAGATTCGCAGCCCATCGTTCTGCAACCTGAGCATTCTGTCGCACCTGCTGCCCGGCCACATGATGAGCGACATTACGGCAATTCTCGGCTCGCTGGATTTTGTGATGGGAGAGTGTGATAGATGAACGCCACCTGCACCGAGCCAATTCCGAATCCGTTGCGACTTCAGGCCGGCTTTGCGATCCCGGCGGCTTTGGAGGCGGAGATTTACGAGTTGATCACGCATTATCCCGTGAAGCGCAGCGCGTCGCTGATGGTGCTGCACGCGATCCAGGAACACTTCGGCTGGATTTCGCAGGAAGCGGTCGAGTGGACGGCGAAGAAGCTCGGCCTGCAGCCGGTCAACATTTATGAACTGGTGACATTTTATCCGATGTTCCGCGCGTCACCGGTCGGGAAATATCAGATCAAAGTTTGCCGAACACTCAGTTGCGCGCTGGGCGGATCGCACGCGTTGCACGCGCATTTTTGCGAGAAGCTGGGCCTCGACGCACACGCGCACGGCCCGCAAACGACGAAGGACGGAAAGTTCACGGTCGAATTCGTCGAATGCCTCGCCGGCTGCGGCAGCGCGCCAGTGATGATGTGCAACGACGATTTTTACGAAGGTGTTTCATATGCGAAAGCCGACGAGATTGTCAGCAAATGCAAGTAGCCCAATGAAAATCGTAAATCGCAAATCCGAAATCGTAAATGGAGATTGGCTGCCCGACATGGATTTGAACCATGACAAACAGATCCAGAGTCTGCTGTGCTACCGTTACACCATCGGGCAAGCCGGAGCGTTGGACAGGCTAAACGCTTTGCCCGGCCAGTCAAGCCGCGCCTTGGGTTCACGCATTACGCATCACGCATCACTTTGACATGCCGCAGGAATTCAAACTCATCCTCAAATACGCCGATCAGCCGGGTTACACGCCCGACATCGAATGCTATTTGCGGCACGGCGGCTACGAGGCGCTTAAAAAGGCCCTCGCGATTGCGCCGATGGATTTGCCGGACGGCAGGAAGAAGTCGCCGCAGGAGCAAATCCGTGACGATGTGATGAAGTCCGGCCTGCGCGGACGCGGCGGCGCGGGATTTTCGTGCGGACTCAAATGGAGCTTCGTTGACCGCCGGAGCGGCAAGCCGATTTACCTCATCTGCAACGCCGACGAATCCGAGCCGGGCACGTTCAAGGATCGCCAGATCATCCATAAAGACCCGCACCAGTTGATCGAGGGAATGATCATCTCCTGCTTCGCGAACGACGTGAAGCTTGCCTACATCTACATCCGCGGCGAGATGCCCGAAGGCGCGAAGTTGTTGAACAAAGCTCTCGCCGAAGCGCGCGCGAAAAATTTCCTCGGCAAAAACATTTTGGGCAGTGGTTATGATCTGGAGATTCACGTTCATCGCGGCGCGGGTGCTTACATCTGCGGCGAAGAAACCGGTCTCATTGAATCGCTCGAAGGGAAGCGGCCCTACCCGCGCATCAAACCGCCGTATTTCCCTGCGGTGCTTGGCCTCTACATGTGCCCGACCATCGTCAACAATGTTGAGACACTCTGCGCCGTGAAGCACATCGTCGCGATGGGCGGCGCGGAATTTGCGAAGCTCGGCACGCCGAACAACACCGGCACGCGCATCGTCAGTCTGAGCGGTCACGTCAAGCGACCGGGCTACTACGAGATCGAAGTCGGCAAAGCTACCATCGGTCAACTCATCAACGACCCTGCGTTTGGCGGCGGACTCCGCGACGGACGAAAACTCAAAGCCGTCATTCCCGGTGGTTCATCGGCGAAAGTTTTCA
>CAZNOE010000299.1:0-7188 GCA_964574525.1 uncultured Bifidobacteriaceae bacterium | reverse complement strand
CGCACGCCGGCTTCGCGCGTGTATTCGTGAATGATTCGCCGCAGGGTCGCGTCCGGCAAGGACACTTCTTGCCGCGTGAGGCCGTGCTCCTCAAGCTGGCGGGGCACGAGGAACCGTTTCGCGATCTGTAGTTTCTCGGATTCGGTGTAACTGGGCAGTTCGATGACTTCGAGCCGGTCGCGCAGCGCCGGATGAATCGGCTCAAGCCAGTTCGCCGTCGTGATGAACAGAACTCGCGACAGATCGAATGGCAAATCGAGGTAATGGTCGGTGAACGTGTTGTTCTGCGCCGGGTCGAGGACTTCCAGCAACGCTGCGGCCGGGTCACCGCGAAAATCCGCGCCGACCTTGTCCAGCTCATCGAGGAGGATCACTGGATTGGCGCTCTCGACGCGTCGCAACGTCTGGATGATGCGACCGGGCAGCGCGCCGACGTAGGTCCGGCGGTGGCCGCGAATCTCGGCTTCGTCCCTCATGCCGCCGAGGGAGATGCGGGCAAACTTTCGGCCCAGCGCGTCGGCGACGCTTTTGCCCAGCGAGGTCTTGCCAACACCGGGCGGACCGACGAGGCAAAGGATCGGGCCTTTGATCGCCTTCTTGCGCTTGATGACAGCGAGAAATTCCAACAGGCGGTCTTTTACTTTTTCCAGCCCGAAATGTTGCTCGTTGAGAATGCGCGCCGCCTCGATCAGATCGAGTTTGTCCTCCGTGGATTTTTCCCACGGCAAATTGATGATCCAGTCGAGGTAATTGCGGGCAACCGAGTATTCCGCCGCGGCGGGCGGGGTTTGCTGGAGCCGATCGAGTTCCTGCGTGGCCACTTTTTTTACCTCGGCGGGCATGGGCGTCTGCTCGATTTTTTCGCGCAGCAATTTGATTTCGCCGGCGTTCGGCTCGGCTTCGCCCAGCTCGCGCTGGATGGCGCGCATCTGTTCCCGCAGGAAAAAGTCGCGCTGCGTCTTGGCAATGGACGTGGCGACGTCGCTCTGGATTTTGGAACTGAGCGCCAGCACCTCGTGCTCGCGGTTGAGCATGGGCAGCAGCTTCACGAGCCGTTCCTTGACCGAAACGGTCTCCAGCAGCTTCTGCCGGTCTTCCAGGCTCAGATTGAGATTGGCGGCGATCAGGTCGGCGAAATGGCCGGCGTCTTCGGTGTTGAGCGCGGCGATCTTGACCTGTTCCGAGAGCGCCGGCGACATCTTGACGATCTCGTGAAACTGGGTTTGCGCGTTGCGCATCATCGCGGTGACTTCAATCGAGTCTTCCGTCTCATCCCGCAACAGTTCGAACTTCGCGCAGAGGTACGGGGTGGTGCTGGGGTATTCCTTGAAATGAATGCGCCACAATCCCTCGACCAGCACGCGCGCGGTATTGTCGGGGAATTTCACCATCTTCGCCAGCCGCACGACGCAGCCGATGGGGTAAAGGTCTTCGGGAGCCGGGTCGGCGACTTCGGGCCGGCGTTGCAGCACCGTGCCCATCAACCGGTCGCCGGCGACGACGTCGTCAATCAGCTGGATACTGGGTCCGGTTTCCACGAGCAACGGGGCGACCGCGCCAGGAAAAAGGACGATGTCCGAAAGCCCGAGGACGGGGAGGACATCCGGCAGAGAGCGGGAGGAGATGCGCGAGGGCGCTTCCGGAGTTGCGCCGGCCCCCAGGATGCTGATAAATTCGGTATCGGGCGAGGTCATCGTCTCGTAGTCTGCAAGTTAGATGCTGCCGCCCGAAAAAAGATTCAGGCGAGATTATTTCCCCTCGGCGATAGGCACCTTGGTACTTCTTGATTGCGGCGGCGCCACCGGCACATCAATCCGCAGGAAACCATTCAGGTAGGCCGCTTTCGCCTGGCTGAGATCATAACCCGGAGGCAGTTCCAGCACACTTTCAAATGGCCCGTAATTGATCTCCATGATCAGAAAGTGGCATTTGGGAGCGCGGCATCCGTCGGGCCGATTGCCGCAGATGCGCAGGCGGCTGCCTTCGACGGTGATTTCCAGATTCTCACTGCGCATGCCGGCCAGTTCGACTTTGACGACCAGACCGCTGTCCGTGGTGTAAACATCCGTACTGGGAACCCAATGACCGTTGGCGGCTGATTCGCGCCCACCCACTGCCGATGCCCGGGTCACAAAATGTACAGAAGAACTGATCTTGGTTACGGCCATGACGGAAAACAGTATCTCAGGTGAAGCGCATGTGCAAGCACCGGTTATTTCGGCTTCAGAACAATTTGCGGTCGCTGACCTTTGCGCGCCCGAAACAGGATCGAGCCTTGCGCAGAGGATTGCCCCGCCGTCGAACAGCCGCAATGCGTATCACGGGCGAAGCTGAATTTGCGCCGGCGAAATCGGCTCCACAACAACGCACCAGCGGTCGCGGCTACCACAATCAAAGAAACAATCTGCTGCCAATCCACAAAGGGAAGCATAATCTCGAAACGACGGTGCGCAATGGAGAATTTTTTGGCGGGTGCGCGGCAAGAAAATGTCTGGTTCCCCCCACCGGTTTTTGTGTCATTCGGACAAGGTATTTCCATTTAATCTTTTCCCCGATGATTTATTCTGACCGCGTGTCCGCGAACGTGTTTCGCCACCAACATCGGGTTGCTTACGCCGAATGCACCCTCGGCAATCACGTCTATTACGCCCGCTACCTCGACGTGCTCGAAGGGGCGCGGGGCGAGTTCTTTCGCCATCTTGGGACGACTTTCCTTGCCTGGCAGGAGCGACCGACAATTTTCCCCGTGATCGAATGCCGGCTTCGTTACAAAACACCCGCGCGTTACGATGATGTGCTGACGATTGAAATCCGCGTCACTGTCGCCAAGGGCGTCCGGCTCAACTTCGCCTATCGAATTCTGAATCAAGCGAACGCGTTCATCCTCGAAGCCGAGACTCTCCACGTTTGCACGGGTCTGGACGAGAGACCGAAGCGGTTGCCGGAAGAATTGACTGTGGCCTTGCAACCCTTCATTCGCTCCGCTGCCGAACGGGGCTGAATTTCACAGCGCGAGAATCCTGTCCATCTTCCCGGCGATCTGGCGCAGGCGCGTGGCGGGGTCCACACCCTCGGGCTTCCATGCGGGTTCGGCCGTCGCCCAACCGTGGTAGCCGATTTCGTCCAGCGCTTTCATCACCGCGGGCCAGTCGTTGTCGCCTTCGAGGAATTCGACCGAGAAGCCGGCGCGCTGGCCCTTTTCGTCGAGCTTTTTCCGGCTGTATTCCTTGATGTGCAACTTCTGGATGCGTTTGCCGAGGATGCGAATCCAGTGTTCCGGCCAGCCGAGATAGATCACGTTGCCCACGTCAAAGTGCCAGCCCACTGCGGGGCTGTTGAATTCATCCACGAACCGCGCGGCCTCCATCGGGCTGAGGAGAAAATGATTCCATACGTTCTCGAAAGCCAACTTCACGCCCAGGTCTTCGGCCAGCGGGACCGCCTTTCTCAATTCGGTTTGCACGCGCTGGTAGTTGTCGGCGTAGGAAGTCGTCTCGTTCACGCCGCCTGGCACGACAAGAATGGAAGTAGCGCCGTAACGTTTGGCATCGCGCAACGCCTGCTTGACACCTTCGACGGCTTGCGTGCGTTTGGCCGGGTCAGTACTCGACAGGGCGCGGGAATGCTGGCCGCAACTCACATCCATGATCTCCAAACCGGTTTCCTCCCGCGCGCGCATGACCTCGTCCTGGTCAAGATGGCTCGGCGGCTCGACGCCGTCGAATCCGGCGGCCTTGATGGCTTTGAATTTCTCGAGCGGGCCAGCGCCGGGCGCGGAGGCGTACCACATGCCCTTCTTGATATCGCGCTTTTTCGCGGACTGCGCCGGCAAATCCTGTGGGCGGATCGCGGCAGCCGCGGTTGCAGCCGCGGCGAGCTGAAGAAATCTACGGCGATTCATTCGCGGGTCAGGACGCGAGGATTTTTTCGAGCCGTTCGCAGAGGTCTTTCAAACCTTCCGGCGTATTACCGCCGCCTTGTTCAGTAATGGCCCAGCCACGATAACCAATCTCATCCACGGCCTTCATGATGGCGGGCCAGTTGTTATCACCTTCGAGCAAGGGGACGGCGAAACCCGCTCCTCTGCCTTGCTGGTCAGCCTTCTTGCGGCTGAATTCCTTGATGTGAAACTTCTGAATGCGCTGGCCGAGGACACGAATCCACTGCTCCGGCCAGCCGTAGTGAATGATGTTGCCCACGTCGAAATGCCAGCCGACGGCGGGACTCTTGAACTCGTCCACGTAACGCGCGGCTTCGAGGGGGCTGAGGAGAAAATTGTTCCAGACGTTCTCAATCGCGATCTTTACGCCCAGTTCCCCAGCCAACGGAACGGCCTTGCGAATCTCGGCTTGGGAGCGCGTGTAAGCCTCGTCGTAGGATACCTCCTTCTTCACGACCGCCGGCACGAGCAGGATGGACGACGCGCCATAACGTTTGCCATCGCGCAGGGTTTGCTTCAGCCCTTCCAATCCTTCTTCGCGCACTTTCGGGTCAGGATCGGAAAGGGGCTTGCCCCAATGAAGCGCGCCACACACGCTGGGAATTTCCAGGCCGGTTTCGTCGCGCGCGCGCAGGACTTCGTCCGCGTCCATGTGGCTCATCATCTCGACGCCGTCGAAGCCCGCGGCCTTGATGGCTTTCATCTTCTCCAGGACGGACCCCTTCACGCCCACAGTCGCCCACATGATACCTTTTTTGATGGGGCGTTTGCTTTCTCCCGCAAATACCCCAGAGCCAGTCGCGGCAAGCGCAATGGCCGCGCCGCTGGTTTTCAGAAAATCCCGACGTGTGGAGGAGTGATTCATAGGTTTAAGCGACGATTGTTTTCCAGCGCGCTGACCATTTAACGGTTCAACGCTTTAACGCTTCAACGTTCTAACGATCCTAAACCAGCTTCGTAAATCCCGGCACCGCCATCGGCGCAATGTCGAGTTTCATTTTCCAATCGAGCTGCTCCGGCACCAGCCGCTCCTGCGAGTTCATCGCCGCTTCCCACGTGACTTCCTGCCCGGTGTAGGCGGCCATGCGCGCCATGATACCCATCAACGTGCTCTGCGCCATCCACTGGCCGTCGTTCATCGGTTTGCCGCTGCGGATACTGGCGAACAGTTCGTTGTGCTCCTGCTGATACATGTCGGTTTTCTCGCCGCGATAACGCCAGCTTTCCTTCCCCCGAATGACCGGGTTTTGCCAGCTCGGAATCCTGCCGAAGCCTTCCGAACCCATCAAATAATCCGCGTTCTCGCTGAAGCAATTGGTGACCTGGCGCTGGCCGAGAAATGCCCGCACGTCATCGGGATACTCGTAAGCGACAAAGATATGATCGTAGATGTTGCCCTGATGGTTGGGCGTCTGGCGTCCGCCCACGGCCACGGCTTTGAGCGGCGGCTGGTCCTTCATCCCCCATGAAATCTTGTCCACGCTGTGTACGGCTTGCTCCACGAGACCGTCGCCGGAGAGCCACACGAAATTATACCAGTGACGCATCTGCCATTCGAGGTCGCCCATGCCCTGGGGACGTTCGCTGGCCGGGGGCATGGGTTTGACCGGGCCGGTGTAATACGTGGCGTAGATCGCGCGGATTTCGCCAATCGCGCCGTCATGAATCTTCTTATAGAATTCGCGTCGCGCGCCTTCATACCGCCAGCACAATCCCGCGACGAGCGAGAGATTCTTTTCCTTGGCCAGCTTCGCGGACTCAAGCACCGACCGCACGCCGGGCGCGTCTGTCGCCACGGGCTTTTCGCAGAAGATATGTTTGCCGGCCTTCACCGCCGCAGCCAGATGCACCGGGCGAAATCCCGGCGGCGAAGTCAGCAACACCACGTCCACGCCGCTATCAATGACCTTTTGATAGGCGTCCAGACCGACGAAGCACTTGTCCGGTGTCACCTTGACCCGCTCCGCGTAACCCTTCTCCACCCCGTCCTTCTTCAAGGCCGAGAGGCATGGCTGAAACTTTTCCTCGAAGGCATCGCCCAAGGCAGTAAGGACGACGTTTTTGTCCGCGTTAAGCGCCTGGCCCGCGGCGCCCGTGCCGCGACCGCCGCAACCGATGAGACCCACGCGCAACGTGTCGCCGTTCGCGCCGGCGAAGAGATTGCCGGGCAGGATGGCTGGCGCCGCGAGTGCGCCGCCGATGGCTGCTGATGTTTTGAGAAATTCCCGTCGGGTGGTGAGATTATCCTGGTTATTCATGGTAGAAATATTTTCGCCAGTGTTACGCCCCTTTGAACGCGGCGTCAAGGAATGGCGGAGGATGGGAGGATGGCGGTGTTCCTATTTTGTATCTGGGCGGTTCGACCGTTGTGGACGTTCGGATTCCAGAGGGATTCGGAAACCAATTACAAATACCGGAGTCAGTTGGTTATCGCTAAGCGTGCCTACGTGCATCACTGGCACGCTTTCCATATAAACTCCAGCACGCCTATATTCTCCCGGCTTAAAAGTCGAGTCAGTGCTTATGCTGCCGCCGACCATCTTAAAGGCGTTGCCATTGGGGACCTTTGTTATCTTAGTCTCCACGATGGGGACCGACCAATGAACGATCTGCTTGGAAACATCCGGTTCTATTTTCACCTTGTCCCAATCGAGCACCCATTCTGTTTTGCCAGTCTTAAAAACCTCATACTTCAATCGCTTATCACGGTTGAGATAGATGATTCCATAACCATAAGGGAACATGTACCCCAAGTCGCTATGCGTGACCCGTGTGCCTTCGATGTAATCTGGCTGCACGATTGCGTTCTCCGACTTGGCCGACATGTCCGCGCGCAGTTTGCTGAATTGTCCTGGAATGTCAGTTATGACGGTATGTTCTTGTTTGCGTTCGGCGGCGGCACTTCGGTTTTCGGATGTTCTCACATACACAAGGCGGGATGTGAAGGCCATGACTCCTAGACACACGATCCCTGCGCTCAGATGCCACCCTTTATTCTTGCTGTAGCCCCCTATGAATCTATGAAGCGTTGCGAATATGACGATGCAAAAAAACAAAGCCCAAGGAAATAACTGAATAGCGGGCTGGTCGGAGGAAAAATTAAAGGGGCCATTGGTTGCGACACTCAAAATCCACAGCGCGCAGACCAAAAGACCACCTGCACCAGCCAATATGTTCAAGATGATTCGCGAGACGTGTCGGCGGGAGTTCAAAATGAGACTTGTTGTGGGAACAAAATGAGACTGAGT
>CAZNOE010000298.1:4338-7213 GCA_964574525.1 uncultured Bifidobacteriaceae bacterium | reverse complement strand
GTTACCATTCCGATCCGCATTTACAACGCGGTGGACACGGAGGAAACGATCCGGTTCAATCAACTGCACAAGGACGACAACGGCCCGGTCGGCTACGAGAAGAAATGCAAGAAGTGCGGCAAGGCGCTGACCGCGGAAGAAATCGTCAAAGGTTATCAGTTCGAGCCGGAACAATACGTGATCGTTTCGCCGGACGATCTGGCCAAGATCAAACTCAAGAGCACCAAAGTCATCGAGATCGAAGGATTCATTGACGCGGGCGAGGTTCATCCCTCCTTATATGAATCGCCTTACTTTGCCGGACCGGACGGACCGGTCGCGGCGAAAACGTATTCGTTGTTGACCCAGGCGCTGAAGACGAGCGGGAAACTCGGCGTGGGAAAAGTTGTTCTGCGCGACCGCGAAGAAGTCGTCATGATCGGGCCGATGGATAGCGGCATCATGCTTTACAAGCTACGCAATCCGTCTGAGTTGCGGAAAATGGAGAGCGTTCCCCAGATCGAGAAAAAGGAAGTGAACAAGGACGAACTAAAACTTTCGGTCAGCTTGGTGGAATCCATGGCATCAAGTCTGAAAGAAATGGATTTGACCGATCGCTATCGTGACGCGCTACGCGAAATGATAGAAGCGAAGATCGCTGGGAAGGAAGTGGTCACCGTTGCGGAAGAGGACAAACCCGTGGTGGATATCATGACCGCGCTCAAGCAAAGCATCGAACGGACGAAGGCGCAGAAGAAGCCGATGGAAAAAGCCAAAGGCGAAAAGAAACCAGCGATCGAAGCAAAGCCGGCAAAAGAAAAGAAACAGAAAGTGGCGTAGTTCTATCCCCTCACCCCGTCCCTCTCCCCATCGGATGGGGAGAGGGTGAGGGAGAGGGGCGTCTTTCAATGGGCCAAATCATAAAATTCCCGGGCCAGGCGTCGAAATTCGGTTTCAAGCGCGTCAAGAAACGTGCGGTCGCTGAAAACCCGGACCAGTTGCATTTATTTCCCCAGCCCGCAGCGCAGATTTTGGAGCTCGTGCTGGAGTTGAGCCGGTTTGAACAGGCCTTGATGTCGGATGAACGCGGGGACTCCAAGGCAGCCGAGTTATACGAAAAGGCGATTGAAGAGGGCGATTGCGTTGCTGATGCCTATTGCAATCTCGGCATCATCGAATCACAAAAGGGAAGCACGACCAAAGCCTTTGATTGTTTTACGACCTCATTGAAACACGATCCCCGTCATTCGGAAGCGCACTACAATCTCGGCAATCTCTATTTCGATGCGAACGATTTCAGGCTCGCCCAGATGCATTACGAAATGGCGGTCGAGGTGGACCCTTCTTTTCCAAATGTTCATTTTAACCTCGCGCTCGTTCAAGCGATCAACAACGAACTGGCGGCCGCGGTAAGCGCGCTCACCAAGTATCAGGAATTGGTCCCCGCACATGAGGGGCGAAACGCCGATGAATTGTTGCGCAACCTTAAACGATCATTGGCCGCGGCCAAGAATTCCCGGCTTGGCTCTGCGTGATTGGCACGGTCGACTGAATCGTTCGGGCCAAAGCAGCGAGTGAGTTTCTCCGGGACCAATACGCAAGAGCCATCAACGGGAGAAGTCTCCCAAGTGGTGGAGCATCTTTTCCGTCATGAATCGGCAAAGATGGTCGCCACGCTGACGAGGATCTTTGGGGTAGGGCATCTCAGCCTGGCTGAAGATGTCGTTCAGGAAGCGTTGGCTCGCGCGTTGCAGACGTGGCCGTTTTACGGTGTCCCCCAAAATCCCGCCGCGTGGATCATGCGAGCCTCGCGCAATCTCGCGCTGGATGCGGTTCGTCGGGAAAAACTCTTTCGCGACAAAGAGCCCGAAATCATCACAACCCTTGAACAGTGGCCGACCGGCGCGGTTGTCGGCAACGCACCGCTGCTCGAAAACGAAATCCAGGACGACCGTTTGCGAATGATGTTCGTCTGCTGCCATCCGCTGATTCCACCAGAGGCCCAAATCTCGCTGGCGCTTAAAACCCTTTGCGGCTTTAGCTCCGCCGAAATCGCGAAAGCCTTCCTGACAACGGAGGCAGCCATCGCCAAGCGGTTGACGCGCGCGAAGCAAAAAATCCGCGAAGCCCAAATCGCTTTCGAGATTCCCGCCGGCGAGGAACTGGCCCGGCGGTTGGACGGCGTTTTGCAATCGCTTTACCTATTGTTCAACGAAGGCTACAAAGCTTCGAGCGGCGACTTCCTGATTCGAGAAGACCTTTGCCGGGAGGCGGTCCGGCTGACGAGTTTGCTGGCAGAACATGCGGCCGGCAATCAGCCCCGGACGCATGCGTTGCTGGCGCTGATGCTCTTGAACGCCGCGCGCATCCCGACGCGTGTGGATACAGACGGCAATCTGCTTCGTCTTCAGGAGCAAGACCGAACGCGCTGGGACCAGCCGATGATCGCGCGCGGCATGTTTCACTTTGCGCAGTCGGCGGCCGGCGAGGAGATCAGCGAGTATCATCTTCAAGCCGGCATCGCCGCGTGTCACTGCGCGGCGAAGGACTATTCCTCGACGGATTGGCGGCAAATCCTCAAACTGTATGATCGCCTGATCGAATTCGATGATTCACCGGTCGTCGCGCTCAATCGGGCTGTGGCGCTTGCGGAAGTGCGCGGGCCACAAGCCGGAATTGAAGCGGTTAGCGCGATCCGAAACCTGCAGTCGCTCGAGTCTTATTACTTGCTCTACGCCGTGCTGGGCGAGTTCGAGTCGCGCTTGAATCATTCACCTGCTGCCGCCGCTCATTTCCGAAAATCCCTGCAACTGGCGGAAATCAAATCAGAGCGAGCGTTCCTATCAAAACGCCTCCAAGCCTGCGAAGATAAGATCCGCGCGTGAACGAGAATCAC
>CAZNOE010000298.1:0-4238 GCA_964574525.1 uncultured Bifidobacteriaceae bacterium | reverse complement strand
GCCTTGTTCATTTCATCAAGCGGGATTTGGTTGGGCCGGCACTGATAGGGTTTCAAATCCGGCTTGGGGGTGAAGCAGTCGGTCATCAACGGTGACAACGCGACCATCTGGTTCATCGGGGGAACGCCGAACATCCGCGACATCGTGTGCAGCACGGAGGTTTGGTTGTAAAACTTGCTGACCACCGCGCCGCGCTTGGTGTAGGGACTCGCTACGAGGCAAACTGAGCGGTGCCCATCCACGTGATCAAAGCCGGCTTGGGGATCGTCTTCGATCGCAAAGATACAGGTCTTCGGCCAATAACGGCTTTGCGAGATGCGCTCGACAATCCGGCCCACAGCGAGGTCGTTGTCTGCAACCTGCGCGCGCGGCGTCGGGCCGCCCGGTCGCGTGCCCGAGGTGTGATCACTTGGGAGAAAAATGATGATCAGATTCGGCCAGTCACCCTGCTTTTCGTAATTGGCGAATTCCTTCAGGAACACGTCCGCGCGAATGGCGTCGGGGATGCGCATATTCCAGCCGGGTGCATCGGGGCAACTATAGCGGCGCAGGGTGTCAATCTGGATCGTGTGTTCAAACGAAATCTTCCCTGCCTTGCTTTTGTGCTCCTCGAAGATGTCGAGGAACCTGGCATCTCGCGGGCGCGGCTCGGTCCGGGCCATTTCTCCGTAATTCCGAAACGAAAGCCCGTGCAGCAACACATGGTCCCAGATGAATCCGGTGGGCGCATAGCTGAGCGGATCGTCGCCGGAATAGGGATAACTGCGCGTGAAGCCGCCGAATGACTTCTCCAAATAATCCGTCGCGTAACCTTCCATGGCCCAGGCATGGCCGTCCGCCGAGAGCACACCGTTGCAATAGTAATTGTCCAGCAGGACGAATTCCTCGGCCAGCGCGTGATGGTTCGGCGTCACTTCGCGCCCGAAAACACAAAGCGCGGGGTCCGAATTGCCCTGCGGCATGTCACCGAATATTTGATCGTAACTTCGGTTCTCCTTGATGATGTAAACGACGTGGTCGAACACGGAAGATTCACCGAGGCGTGCTGGCACCGGCACGGGCTTTCTGCTGCTGTTGGATTTGTCCCAGGCGCGCAACATTTGCGGCACCCGCGCGTCTTCTTTAACCTGCCGGGTTTGTGACTGGAGCGTGGCGGACCCGGGAATCTCGACTTTGCTGACAGTGCCCAGATAAAAATGGCTGTTCCAGCCTTTCTTATCGCGGGAGGGATTGCGCGAGCCGAGACCTTTGACGTTGGCGATGTAGAGATGTTTTCCATCGTTGACGACGCCACCCGGATACCAGGCGGTGGGAATGAAACCTTCCACCTGGCTTTTCCCGCCGGGCGATTGTGCCAACGCGACCAAGGCCACAGCGTTGTTGCCACCGTTCGCGACGAACAATTGCCGTCCATCCTTGCTCAATGAGAGCGCATTTGGCGCGCTGCCGAACGGAAGGCTCGCGACTGGAGTCACCGGAATGGTTTCCACGACGCCCAGTGAGCGGGCATCAACGACGCTGACGGTGTCGGAGTTTGCATTCGCCACGTAAAGCGTGCGCTGGTCGGCGCTCAACTCAAGGTCCGAGGGATGAAGGCCCGTGACGATTTGCGCCAGTTCAGTCCCTTGCTCGAGGTCCACGACGGAAACAGTGCCGCTGGCTGCCACTCCGCGTTCGTCCACCAACGCATCGGTGCTGGAAGATTTGGCGGTGCGCTCGCCCTGGCGCGGATGCCGGCCGCCCCAGTTTGAAACGAATGCTTTCTTCCCTTCGGCAAAAAGAACTACGTCATAAGGTGCCACGCCCACGGGCACCTGCCGGATCAGTTTGCCGGATTCCAGATCAACGATTCCGAGGCTGTTGTTTCGTGATAAGCAAACGTAAGCGGTCTTTTCGTCAGCCGACAGCGTGAGTCCAGCGAGGACTGGATTCCCGCTGCCGCCCGGACCCGGCAGGACCAACTTCCGACCCAACTCGACTTTGCCACCCGGCATAACTTTGATTTCCCAAAGAATGTCCTGCGAAGTCGTGGCGTAAATGCGCGCGCCGTCGCGGGTGACAACGATGCCGTGAACGCCACTGCCGCCCTCGCTGAACTTCAACTCCTGCCGGACTTTCCAAGTCGCCGTGTCAATCACGACCAGGCCGCGATTGTCTTTCACGTAGAGCGCGCGGCCATCCGGCGAGGCCGCCAAATCCACTGGCCGACCGCCGAACTCGACGGACTGGCCCGCCGGCCGGATCAGTTGATGGGTGGCCGTCAAGTGACCGCCGGTGGAAAGCGGGCCGACACGTTCAGCGGCTTTGGCCTGGGGACCGACGATGAGGGACGCGACCAGCAGAAGAATCTTGGACAAGTTCATTGGCGTTGGTTGACAGTGTTTGCTCGAAGTTCGCTTGCGGCAGCTTAAGCGGGGCGCGCCGCCAAGGCCAAGCGCCAAATCGTGGAGCGATGCCTCCGGCTTGCCTTGTGTCGCCGACGCTCCGGGTTGGCGCCGACGCTCGATTTGCCTGGTTTCGCCAGGTCAGAGTCATGGCGTCAGCCTCGCAAGCCGGAGGCTCGCGCCACTAAATTAAACTCGCCGTTTCTTCGGCATGGCGGCATATTCGGTTCGATGTCGGTCATCCAGCGATCCATCAAAGTCGGCTACGAATTGCGGGTCTATTTCACTCAAGCCGCGTTCGACCCCGCCAATCTGGTCCTGAAGGCCGTCCTCGGCGCCGCCCCATCGCATCGCCTTCACAAAACGCTCGTCGTGATGGACGAATCGCTGGCTCAGGCGCAACCAGACCTGCCGCGTCAAATCGAAAACTACTTTGCCGCGCATGCTGATTCCCTCGCCTTGGTGTGCCCGCCGATCATTATCGAGGGCGGCGAGCGCACCAAGAATTCTTACTTTCATGTCTCGGAAATTCACTCGCACATTGATCGCTACCACATTGACCGCCACTCATACGTGATTGGCGTCGGCGGCGGCGCGCTGCTCGACATGGTCGGGCTGGCCGCGGCCACCGCGCATCGCGGCGTGCGCCACGTGCGCGTGCCCACGACGACCCTGGCGCAGTGCGATTCCGGCGTCGGTGTGAAGAATGGGATCAATGCTTTCGGCAAAAAGAATTTCATCGGCACCTTCACGCCGCCGGTGGCCGTCGTCAACGATTGCCAAATGCTCGCCTCGCTTTCGCCACGGGACAAACGCGCCGGCTATGTTGAGGCGGTAAAAGTCGCCCTGATCCGCGACGCGCAGTTTTTCGAGGAAATCGAGCGCGACGCGAATCCCTTGCGCGAGTTCGACGTGGCGACCATGCAGCGGCTGATTCATCGCTGCGCCGAACTGCACCTCGATCACATCGCGATATCTGGCGACCCGTTTGAATTCGGCTCGGCGCGCCCGCTGGATTTCGGCCATTGGTCGGCGCACAAGTTGGAGCAATTGTCCGAATACCGGATCCGCCATGGTGAAGCGGTCGCCATCGGCATCGCGTTGGATTTGATTTATTCCCGCAAGCTGGGCTGTCTCGACGTCGCGTCGGTCGAACGCGCTCTTTGCCTCTTGGAAGCGCTCGGTTTCGATCTGTTCGCGAACGAACTGTTGCACGTGGATTCGCAACACTCACTGATCATCCTGGATGGGCTGGAGGAGTTCCGGGAACACCTGGGTGGGGAACTTACCGTCACGCTTCTTAATGGCATTGGCCAGGGATTCGAAGTGCACGAGATGAATCTGCCCATCGTGATTGAGGCGATCTACGAATTGAAGGAGCGCCACGGACGGCGCGTGCAAAAAATCAGCCGCATCTCGGCATGAACACCGCGGGAGTTCAATCCCGCCGTTTGCGGGATTGCTCCCCGACACGCTAAAGCGTGAACTCCAGCTCGGATGAAACGCACAGCGGTCATCAACGTCGTTGGGCTGACTGAAGCCCTCATTGGTCCCCACACGCCGCGACTGGCCCAGTTCGCCCAACGCGGCGCTTTGGCGAGGATTCCGCCCGCGTTTCCCGCCGTCACCTGCACGGCGCAGTCCACTTATCTCACGGGCAAAACGCCTGCCGAGCACGGTATCGTCGGCAATGGTTGGTATAACCGCGAACTGGCCGAAGTCCAATTCTGGAAACAATCGAACCACCTCGTTCACGGCGAAAAAATCTGGGACGAGCTGCGCGCCCGCGAAGCCGGATGCACCTGCGCGAAACTTTTCTGGTGGTACAACATGTATTCGAGCGCGGACTATTCC
>CAZNOE010000297.1:0-7213 GCA_964574525.1 uncultured Bifidobacteriaceae bacterium | reverse complement strand
TGGATTATCTGCTGCTGGCGTTCGCGCCGACTTTGCCGTGGTTTTTTCTTGGGCGCATCATTGCGGGCGTCACCGGCGCCAACATGACGGCGGCGAATGCCTACATTGCGGATGTCAGCCCGCCGGAGAAACGCGCGGCGAATTTCGGACTGGTTGGGGCGGCGTTCGGGTTGGGTTTCATCGCGGGGCCGGCGCTGGGTGGCTGGATCGGCGACCAATTCGGTTTGCGCGCACCGTTCTTTGTGACCGCGGGATTGACGCTGCTAAACTGGTTCTACGGTCTGTTCGTTTTGCCGGAATCGCTGCCCCGCGACCAGCGGCGCGCCTTCGATTGGAAGCGCGCGAACCCGGTTGGATCGTTTGTGGCGCTGCGCCGGCATCCCGAGTTGCTGGGGCTGACGGAGACGTTTTTTCTCATCAGTCTCGCGCATCAGGTTTTTCCGAGCACGTGGGTGCTTTACACAAGCTACCGCTTCGACTGGACGCCGAAGCAAGTGGGCCTTTCGCTCGCGGCGGTGGGCATCATGGCGGCGATTGTGCAGGGTGGACTCGCGCGTAAAATGATTCCCAAACTCGGCGAGCGGCGTTCGATCATCATCGGGTTGACGAATGCGACCGTGTTCTTTGCGGCTTACGGATTGGCGACGCGGGGCTGGATGATTTACGTGTTGATTGTCATCGGCTCTTTCGGTGGCATCGCCATGCCGGCATTGCAGGGTCTCGTCTCGCGGTGCGTGCCGCTCAACGAACAAGGCGCGGTGCAGGGAGCGTTGTCCAGTCTGGCAAGTCTGGCGGGAATTCTCGGGCCGGTGCTGGCAACAGGATTGTTCGGCTATTTCATCAGCGCGCGCGCACCGGCCCATGTTTCGGGCGCGGCGTTTTTCTGTGGCTCGATGCTTATGTTGATCGCGCTGCTGCTGGCGCTGCGATCGTTCCGGAAAACCCCTCTTGCTGCTGCCGCCGCAAGCGCGTGAACTGCGCGCAGTTCAGAGTTTCATCGTTGACCTCGTGCATGTTGCCGATACCATGCGCGCGCTGGTTTTTTAACTTAACTTGAAATCGAACTATGGCAGTGAAAGTTGCAATCAATGGGTTCGGCCGCATTGGTCGCCTGGTGTTCCGGGCGCTGGTCGAACAGGGCATGGTGGGCAAAGACATCGAAGTTGTCGCGGTGGGTGACATCGTTCCGGCGGACAATCTCGCTTACCTTCTCAAATACGATTCCTCGCAAGGACGATTCAACGGCACGGTCGGCTCCAGGAAATCCGCCGCGGATAAAGTCGAAGATGATGTGTTGGTGGTGAACGGCAGGGACATCCTGGTCGTCAGCGCCAAAGATCCCTCGCAGCTTCCGTGGAAGGCGATGGGTGTGGATCTGGTGATTGAGTCAACGGGCTTGTTCACCGACGTGGAAAAGGCCAACGGACACCTCGTCGCGGGCGCGAAGAAAGTCATCATCAGCGCACCGGCGAAGGGCGATTGCCTCACGGTCGTCATGGGCGTGAACGAAGGCAAATACGATCCGAAGCAGCATCACATCGTCTCGAACGCGTCTTGCACGACGAATTGTCTCGCGCCGCTGGTCTATGTGTTGCTCAAGGAAGGCTTCGGTATCGAGGAAGGTCTGATGACCACGATCCATTCCTACACCGCCACGCAAAAAACCGTTGATGGCCCGAGCAAGAAGGACTGGAAGGGCGGACGCACGGCGGCCACGAATATCATTCCCTCAACCACCGGCGCGGCCAAAGCCGTCGGTTTAGTATGCCCGGAAGTAAAGGGCAAACTGACAGGCATGGCATTCCGCGTACCGACGCCGACGGTGTCCGTTGTGGACCTCACCGTCCGCACGGCCAAAGACACGAGTTATGCCGAGATTTCAGCGGCGATGAAGAAGGCCAGCGAGACTTATCTCAAAGGCATCCTTGAATATACCGGTGATGAAGTGGTCAGCTCGGATTTCATTCACTGCAAATCATCATCCATCTTCGACGCCGGCTCCGGCATCGAATTGAACAAGAGGTTCTTCAAACTCGTGAGCTGGTACGACAACGAGTGGGGCTACAGTTGCCGCGTGGGCGACCTCGTCAAATACATGATCCAAAAGGGAATTTAATCCGAGCTGGGAATACAAACGGCGGCCTGTAATCGGGCCGCCGTTTTTCATTGGAAAGTTTAGCGTCGTTGTGTGCGAGTCAGTGCTTCGGCTCTTTTAGCTTCTTTTCAACCTTGTTCACCTTTGGGCGAATCACCGCCTGGCAGTAGGCCTGGTTGGGGTTGTTGCGGAAATAATCCTGGTGGTATTTCTCGGCGATGTAGAATTTCTTCAACGGCACAATTTCCGTCACGATGCGGCCGCTCCATTGTTTTTGTGCTTCGCTCTTTGATTTTTC
Source organism: uncultured Bifidobacteriaceae bacterium (assembly GCA_964574525.1). Taxonomy (GTDB): domain Bacteria; phylum Verrucomicrobiota; class Verrucomicrobiia; order Limisphaerales; family JADLHS01; genus WYBW01. Next base: position 4,820 of record CAZNOE010000297.1, on the reverse strand, counting down.
CGCGGCCTGCTTCTGCGTTTCGTTGTGGTAGAAAATGACGGAGCGATATTGCGGGCCACTATCGTTGCCTTGCCGGTTGAGCGTGGTCGGATCGTGGATTTCCCAAAACATCTCCAGTAATTTTTCGTACGACACGACCTGCGGGTCGTATTCGATTTGCACCACCTCCGCATGGCCGGTTGTTTTCGAACAGACCTCTTCGTAGGTGGGGTTTTCCCTTTGTCCGCCCGCATAGCCGTTAACAACGGCTTTGACACCGGGCAACAACTCGAACGTGGCTTCGAGACACCAGAAACAGCCGCCGCCCAATGTGGCCAATTCAGTTTTGTTCGTTGTGGTCATGGATTTGGTTGGCTCGGCGGCGCGTCCCGCGCGAAGCGGGATCAGCGCGCCCAACGCCAGCACGAGATAAACTGCACGATTCATTTTTCTCCGCAACATATCGTTGGTTGGTCGGGGCTGTTGAGGAAAACCTTGCAACCCCACTTAGTCAATCCGGCTCCGGCCGGTCCAGGTAATCGCCGGGCGGCAGTTCGGCGTATTTCTCCAAGTGCTCAGGACGCAACGGTTCGGCGATTACATGTTCCTCACCCAGCCATTTGCCGAGGTCAAGGAGTTTACAGCGGTGAGCCGGCAAACCAGGCGCCTGTCTTTCTGCATGTTGGACATTTGACCTTCGCCGTCTGGCTCATGGGACAACCATTAACGCGCTGTTCGGCGCACTTCCTGTCCAACCGCTTTGAGATCGTTGGCGATGGCCATGGAGGCGGCACGCTTAACGTCGCCAACCTGAAGTATCGCCTGTGCATCGGCGATAACGGCGTCGAATTGCATCACCGGCATTGCCGCGCTGTTCAAAACGGCTTCGATGTCTTGCGCCAGACGCGCCTGCTCGGTGGCGCCGAGAGATTTTTCCGCCAGCGCCGCAGTCAATTCATTGACGAACTTGGTGACGGTGGGCAGCGAGGGCTTGGTCGGCCCGCGCGAAGCGACCGCGATGTCTTTCATGAATTGCGTCTTTTGCTCCGACGTGGCCGGCGTGCCAGTCCTGATGCCCGCGATGTCCACCTGAAGTTTGGCAATGCCTTGTTGCGCCGTCGCGACCGCGGGTGCCGCGGGCTTCGCGGCGACGGGCGTGTTGGGAGACGGCGTGGCCGGCGGTGTTACGCCTTGACGGACATTGTTCTGATTGCTGAGTTCCTTGGCCCGCCGCTTGATCTGGTCCGCCTGGGCGCCTTGACCGAATCCTTGCTGAGCACAGAGCGCGATAAGCGACGCAGTGATAATGAACAGTTTCATAAACAGCCTTACCCGGACACCGCGGCAAAACGATTCAACGCTTGGCCGTGAGCAGGTTTTTCTCCGTCAATAGTGCGATGTAATCCACAAGGATGCGCTGGGCCTCGTCAAGTGTCGGGTCCACCGCGGGAGCTTTATCTTCCGTTTCCTCGCCGTCAACGTCACTGGCCGGACTGACGTTCTTTGCCGCGACGGCGGCAGAAGGACTGCTCCCAGCGGGAGACGCACCGCTGACGGCAAAGGCTTTGGCGGCGGTGTTGGTTTTTTCCAGCGGTGGAGGCAAACCGGGCAGGTCCACCTGCTTGAGTGTCAGCTCGAAAACTTTTTGATCGGGGTCTTTGCGCGCGAGACGTTCCTTATCGCGGGTCTTTTGCCGGGCGTCATCGGCTTCCTTTTCTTTCAGGCGTTCGCGCTCATTAAGTGAGATCGTCTTGTCGGCCTGCCGCTTTTTGAAGATGTCAATGTCCTCGTGGATGTAGGTGAAGTCCTGATTCGTGGCGAGGCGTTCGTTGGAACGCTGCAGCAGTTCGGGCAAACAGGGTTCGACGAGATTCAATTTATCGAATCGGGCGCTGGGGATCGTGTCCCATGCGAGTGGATTCTCCAGCGCAACTTCACCGATGTCTTTGGAATAATTCAGGACGGAGGGCAAAACGATGTCCGGCATGACACCTTTCAACTGGGTTGAAGCGCCGCCCGCGCGGTAGAATTTGCGGATGGTGATCTTGAGCGCGCCGGGGTCGTTGGTCGCACGGTTCAAGCCTGGAAACGCCCGCAACGAATTAAGGTTCTGCACGGTGCCTTTGCCGTGTGTGGACACGTCGCCCACAATGAGCGCCCGGCCATAATCCTGCAACGCGCCCGCGAGAATCTCGGAGGCCGACGCGCTGAAACGGCTCGTCAGCACAATCAACGGTCCTTCGTAGAGCACGCTGGGATCGGGATCATCATCCACCATCGGCTCGCCCTCCGGTCCGCTTACCTGGACGACGGGACCTTCCTTGATGAACAGGCCCGTGAGCTTGACGGCTTCTTCGAGCGAACCGCCGCCATTGCGGCGCAGGTCGAGAATGACACCGTTGACATTTTCCTGTTTAAGTTTGGTCAGTAATTTCGCCACATCCACGGACGTGCTGCGAGGGGTGGCTTTGACCGGTCTCCCACCACCCTCTCCGCCAGCCAGCATCTGCCTAGGCCCACCCAGATCAATCGTGGCGTAGAACGATGGCAGATCAATGACACCCAAACGTTCAGTCTTACCGTCGCCGACGGGCAACTCGATAATCTTTGATTTGGCCGCCTGATCTTCGAGCTTGATTTCGTCGCGAATGAGCGTGACGACCCGCCGCTCGGAAGGATCATCCGGTGAAACGACGGTGAGCCGCACCTCCGTGCCTTTGGGACCGCGGATCATCTGCACGACCTTGTCCAACTTCATCTCCACCGCGTCCACGGGCGGGGCATTGCTTTGCGCGACGGCCACAATGCGGTCCTTTTCCTTGATCTCCTTGCTCTTCTCCGCCGGCCCGCCGGACACCAGCTTGCGGATTGTGCAATAACCGTCGTCCGACCACAGTTCCGCGCCGATGCCAAACAGGGCGAGGTTCATGCCGATCGCAAAATTGTCGGCCGCTCGCACGTTGAAGTAATCGGAGTGTGGATCATACACTCTCGCCAGGGCGTTGATATAAGTCTGCAAGAGGTCCTCGTTGTCCCACTCTGTGAACATGTGCAAATTGCGCTGATAGCGCCGCTTCAGGGTGTCAACGATTTCTTCCGGTCCGGTTTTCTTCTTCTGCTCTTTCGTCGCGACGGCGGCCTTGGCTGAGTTGTCAGGTGTGGTTGCTGACGATTTCTTTTTCACGGCGGAAGAGTCCGATTTCTTGTTCGTCTCCTGGCCCAATTTTTCCTGCAAGTACTCGAAGCGAAGGCGCTGCCGCCAGAGCTGTTTCGCTTCATCCAAGTCACGGGGATAAGGAGCATCCTTGCGGTTGAGAAGGATGCGCTCATCATCACTGAACTCGAACTTTTCATTCTTCAACAGCGTATCAGCGAAAGCGACGCGTTGTTCGAGCCGTTCGAAAAACCGCCCGAAGATTTTGTACGCCGGAGTAAGGTCGGCGACGCTGCGGCGGATTACCGTCAAGTCATCGAGATTCGTCCGGTAGGTGTCGAACTCGGCGAGATCACCTTCGGTAAAGTGCATGTGCTGCGGATCGAACGTTTCAATGTAACGGTCGAAGAATTTCTGCGAAAATTCATCGTCGAGCGGGTGTCGCAGGAAATGACCACGCTCGAGCATCTGCGCGGCCACGGTTGCGATGCGCCCGTCGTTCGGACCGGGCACCAAAGTGTTTGTGCCGGTGACGGCGGATATGCTTTGTTGGGGGGACTGCGCACCGGTCTCCGCCGCGCGCAACAGCCACACGACGCACAGCGCACACACCAACATCAACGGGGTTTTAAGGCCAAATCGTTTTAACATTGTTTTCAAGCGATGCAAAATAGCACAGATTTGACCGAGTATAGACCGAATTGTTCACCGTTGGAAACAGGCAATTTTTGGCCCGATTTTTACCCCGGTTCACCGAGCGGGGAGGCAGTGCCAAAAACAAGTTGAATTCGGCGGCAGGATTCCCAATATTGCGTGCCTATGAATATGAAAACGACTGTATTTGCGATTTTGGCCGGTTGTGTAACAGCGGGTGGGCTGCGGGGCGAGGAGGGCCAGCCCTTCAAAGACGAGAAAGAGAAAGCCAGCTACGCCGTGGGTTTGAATTACGGGAGAAGCTGGAAGCAGCAGGAGATCGAGTTGGACTACGACCAGTTGCTCCGGGGTCTCAAGGACACCTTGGACGGCGGCAAACCGTTGCTGACCGAACAGGAAACACAGGAAGTCCTGAAACAATTCCAACAGAATTTGTCCAGCAAACGGCAGGAGAAAATGCGGCAACTGGGTGAGAAGAACAAAAAAGAGGGCGAAGCTTTTCTCGCGGAAAACAAGAACAAGCCCGGAGTCATCGCACTGCCGACCGGCCTGCAATACAAAGTCATCACCGAAGGCACGGGCGAGATTCCCAAAGCGACCGATGTCGTCGTCGCCCACTATCGGGGCACGTTGCTGGATGGCACTGAATTCGACAGCTCGTACAGCCGCAGCCAACCGCTCACGCGAAATGTTACCGGCCTCGTTAAGGGATGGCAGGAAGCGCTGCTATTGATGAAGACGGGTTCGAAGTGGCAACTTTTTGTCCCGCCGAACCTCGCGTATGGCGAACGCGGCAGTCCGCCGAAAATCGGTCCGGAAGCGACACTGATTTTTGAGATGGAATTACTTTCCATTCAAGCGCCACCTCCGGCCCCGACGAACACGCCCTTGACGAGCGACATCATCAAAGTGCCGTCGCTGGAAGAAATGAAGAAGGGTGCCAAGATCGAGACCATCAAAGCGGAAGACGTCGAGAAACTCCAAAAGCAGCAGCAACAGCAGGAGAAGGAGAAGCAGAAGCCGAAATAGCTTG
>CAZNOE010000296.1:4792-7236 GCA_964574525.1 uncultured Bifidobacteriaceae bacterium | reverse complement strand
GCTCGCAAAGCGTGATGGAAATCGCCGTGGACATTCTGGCGCAATACATAGACAAGCGGGCGGAACTGGTAACGGAGAAACGGACTGCGGCGGCGGGAAAAAATGAACTGGTCTAGCGATTACTTCGCCGCGACCAATTCCGGCTTGCGCGATTCCAGCGCATCGGCCTCGCGCCGTTTCTGGATTGCGAACCAAATTGCTTCGCAGGTTGCGGGCGAAGTCAGGGCGACTTCGCCTTTGCCCGAACCAAACGCTGCCACCGCGTCGCGGATGGCCTCGCGCACGGAAATCGCCAGCATCAACGGGGGTTCACCGACGGCTTTGCTGCCATACACGACGCTCTTTTGCGCCGCATTCTTGAGCAGCGTCACGTTGAAGACTTGCGGCGTGTCGCCTACGGATGGGATTTTGTAGGTGTCCGGCGAATGCGTGAGCAATTGGCCTTCGTCATCCCACTTGAGTTCCTCGGTCGTCAGCCAGCCCATGCCTTGCACGAAGCCGCCTTCGATCTGGCCGCGATTGATGCCTTCGTTCACCGAGTCGCCCACGTCATGCAGAATGTCCACGCGCAGCACACGATGCGTCCCGGTGAAACCGTCCACCTCGACTTCCGTCACCGCCGCGCCGTAGGCAAAATAATGGAACGGCTTGCCGCGTCCCGCCGCGCGGTCCCAATGAATCCCCGGCGTGGCGTAGTAGCCGGTCGCGAACAAACTCACGCGCTGCATGTAAGCGGCTTTCACGACTTCGGCGAAGGTGATTTGCACATCCGATGGTTCGACGTTCAAGACGTTGCCATTCTTAAACAAGAGCGCGTCCGGATGCGCGTCCTGATCAAACTGTTTCTTGTAGAACCGTTGGGCGACCGGAATCAGTCGCGCCCGAAGTGTCTCGCAGGCATTCTTGACCGCCGCGCCGTTCAAGTCCGTGCCGGCGGAAGCCGCGGTGGCCGAGGTGTTCGGCACTTTGTCCGTGCTGGTCGGCATCACACGGATGTTTTCCAGCTTCACGCCGAGTTCCCTCGCCGCGATCATGGCGACGTTTGTGTGCAGGCCCTGGCCCATCTCTGTACCGCCATGGTTCACTTGCACGGTGCCGTCCTGATAAATCAGCACGAATGCACCGGCTTGATTGAGGTGGGTGACGGTGAAACTGATCCCGAACTTCACCGGCGTGATGGCAATGCCGCGCTTCGCATGCGGATGCGCCGCGTTCCACCCCGCAATTTCCTCACGGCGCTTTTCCAGTTCGGCGGACTTCTTCAGTTCATGCCAGATGGTCTGGAGGCGATTGTCCTCAATCTCCTGCCCGTAGTGAGTAGTGTTCGTCTCACCCTTGCCGCGATAGAGATTTCGCTCGCGCACTAGTTCGGGTGGCAAATCAAGGCGGCGCGCGACACGGTCGAGGATTTCTTCCATCACCAGCATTCCTTGTGGCCCGCCGAAGCCGCGGAACGCCGTGTTCGACGAGAGATTCGTTTTCGCCACCTGCCCTCGAAATTCCACCGCCGGAATGTAATAGGCATTGTCGAGATGGAACAGCGCGCGGTCGGTCACGGCTTGCGAGAGGTCGAGCGACCATCCGCCGTTGGACCAAAGATGAATTCTTGCCGCATGCAACACGCCCTCGGTATCGAAGCCAACCTTGAACTTCGCCAGGAACGGATGCCGATGGCCGGTGATGATCATGTCCTGATCGCGATTGAACCGCACGCGCACCGGCTGGCCGGTGTGGTGCGCGGCCAGCGCGGCGAGCGCGGCGGGGATGGCCGCCTGTGTTTCCTTGCCGCCGAAGCCGCCGCCCATGCGTGGACATTGCACGACGACTTTGTTCGCCGGCAAATTCAACATGTGCGCGACCACTTGCTGAACTTCGGATGGATGCTGCGTGGATGAAACGACGAACGTCGAACCGTCCTCCCCGCGCTTGGCCCACGCGGCTTGTGACTCGAGATAGAAATGTTCCTGTCCGCCGAGTTCGAATTCGCCTTCGAACGTCCATGGTGCATTGGCCAACCCGTCATCGCAATTGCCGCGCCGGATGAAATTCGGTTCGTTGTGAAAACTTTTTTCCGCGAGCGCCTGTCGCAATGTGAGCACCAGTGGCAACGGCTCGTATTCGACCACGACTTTCTCCGCTGCCGCGCGACAGGCCTCCGCCGTTTCGCCAACTACGAGCGCCACGATCTGTCCGTGAAACAAAATTTCCTTGTCGGCGAACAAAACCTCGTCGTGCTTCGTGCCGGTGTCATTCCGGCCGGGAACGTCCTCCGCGAGCAGCACGGCCTTTACGCCGGGCATCTGCCGCGCGGCGGTGGCGTCGCGCTTGAGAATCTTCGCTCGCGCGTGCGGCGAGCAAATGGGCCAGGTTTCGAGAAAGCCGGCGGTTTGGTCGTCCGCATAGATCGCCTCGCCCGTGACATGTTTGTGCGCGCTCTCGTGGGG
>CAZNOE010000296.1:1706-4692 GCA_964574525.1 uncultured Bifidobacteriaceae bacterium | reverse complement strand
GTTTCCAGAATTGGCAAGGCGTCGGAAATGGTTCCCTCGCTCCACGGTTTGTCAAGCAACGCCTGCTCGGTCCTGCGCGCGCGCGAAGGCATGGCCGCTACGCCGCCGTAGCCAAGCCGAACGTGGCGCACGACGTTCTGTCCATCCAAATCCACCGTGAAACAGGCGGCCACCGTGCTGATGTCCATTTCCCGGCGCTTGGAAACTTTGCACCACCAGTTCTTGCGCATCAGCCCGGGACGCGAGGCACCGCGCGGGACGATGATGGTTTTCAAAATCTCGCCCGGTTGCAGAGCCGTCTTGCGATAGGCGACGAAGAATTCGCTGATGGGCAGCGTGCGCTCCCGTAGGACAGGCGTCGCGCCTGTCTCTAACTTTTCCGAATTCTTTTTAGGTGGAGACAGGCGCGACGCCTGTCCTACCAGCACCACCTTCGCGTCGAGCGCCAGCAGCACGGGCGCGCTGTCGCCGATGGGTGAGGCGGTGACGAGGTTGCCGCCCATCGTGGCGCGATTGCGGATTTGTCGCGAGCCGAACACGCGGAGCATGTCGCCGAGCGCCGGAAACTCCTCCGCCATCTTATCCTCGATCTCCGTGAGCGTGACCGCCGCGCCGATGTGCCACTCGGTGCCGGTTGACTTGATTTCGTTCAACTCCGGCACGGCTTCGACAGAAATCAGCGCCGGGAATTTCGTGTAGCGCTTGGTGATGTCGAGGCCCAGTTCCGTCGCGCCGGCGATCAGTCGGGCTTCGGGATTCTGTTTGAGGAGTTGCAGAAGTTTCGCAAGCGAGGTCGGGCGGAAGAATTTTTCGTTGGCGAATGCGTATTCCGCACCGCCCAGCTTTTCGTCGCCTTTCTTCAGCCGCTCGGCGAAAGCGTCTTCACCATTCTTCGCGTGCCGCTCGGCGAAGGCTTCGATGGCTGCGTCGCGAATCGGCCGGTAGCCGGTGCAGCGGCAGAGGTTGCCGGAAAGTTGGTCGTCGAGGTCATCGTGCGTGCGAAGATCGTCGCGGTAGTAGCCCTCGAAGAGCGAACAGATGAAACCGGGTGTGCAATAGCCGCATTGCGAGCCGTGGCCCGCGACCATCTTCTGTTGCACCGGGTGCAGCTTGGCGCCGCACGCGAGGCCCTCGACGGAAATGATTTCGCGCCCGGCCATGAGGCAGGCCGGCATGAGACAACTGTTGATGGCGCGGTAAGTGAGTTTGCCGTTGGCATCGCGCGCGATGATGGCGACGGAGCACGCGCCGCAATCGCCTTCGGCGCAGCCTTCCTTCGCGCCGGTCAATCCACGGTTGCGGAGATACTCCAGGAGCGTTGTGTTGGGCGAACAGTCCTCAACGCGAACAGATCGGCCATTCAAAATGAACTCAAGCGCGCCAGCCATAAGGTGTCATTGACAGCGTAACGTCCGTGTTCGAAAAAGAAAAGGCCGGGCGACAACCAATTGCGCCCGGCCTCTGAATCACCGCGAGCGGCGTATTACGCCTTCCAGATCATGTCCGCGACCGTCCGGCCCGCCGGGATGAACGGCAACACGTGTTCCGTGTAGGGCACGATCACGTCGAGCACGTACGGCTCGTTTGCGTCGAGCATCCGTTGCATCGCGGCGCGCAGGTCTTTCCGGAACATGACCCGCTCGCATTTCACGGCGAAGCTGTGGCACACGGCGACGTAATCCGGGTAAATGTCCTTCCGATTGTCCGGATCGCCGAGATAAGTGTGGCCACGGTTGCCACCAAAGAATTTGTCTTCCCATTGCATCACCATACCGAGGTGCTGGTTGTTCAGGATGATCACCTTCGCCGCGATTTTCTCGATGTGCGCCGTGGCCAGTTCCTGGATGTTCATCAGGAACGAGCCGTCGCCGTCAATGTCCACGACCTGCTTGTCCGGGCACGCCACCTTCGCGCCGAGCGCCGCCGGGTAGCCGTAACCCATCGCGCCCAGGCCGGCGCTCGTGAGCAACTGGCGCGGGCGGTCGCACTTGAAATACTGCGCGGCCCACATCTGATGCTGGCCCACGCCCGTGGTCAGGATCGCGTCGCCCTTGGTCAGCTCGTACAACATTTCGATGGCCATCTGTGGCAGGATAACTTCCTTCTCCTTGCCCTGGAGATGATCGCGCATGTGCTGCGACTTCATCACTTCATCGGTGACGCGATAGCCGAACGGCGCGCGCTTCTTCCACACGTCAATCTGCTCGTGCCATTTCGTGAATTTTTTCTGCAGCGAACGCTTCCTGAGCATTTCATTCAAGCGGCCGATGGCGTATTTCACGTCGCTGACAATCGGCAGGTTCGCGGGCTTGTTCTTGTTGATCTCGGACGGGTCAATATCAATGTGAACAATTGTTCCGCCTTCGCAGAACTTGTCCACCTTGCCCGTCACGCGGTCGTCGAACCGCACGCCGAACGCGAGCAACAAGTCCGCGCCGGGAGCGATCTTTTTCATCGGATCGTTGAAACTCGCGCGAAGCTCGTATTCGCCATTCACCGCCCAATTCGCGTAGGCCGAGCCGTGCATGCCCAGCCAGCGCAACGACAGCGGGTGCGTTTCCGGAAACGCGCCACAGCCCATGATCGTCGAAGTCACCGGGATTTGCGTCGCCTCAACGAACTCGCGCAACTCCGCCGACGCGTTGCCCGTAATGATGCCGCCGCCGACATAGAGCACGGGCCGCTCGCATTTCTCGATCAGCCCGATGATCTCATTCAACTCGATATCGTCCGCCTTCGGAAAGGGATTGTAGCCGCGGATGTTCACCTCGGTTGGAAACACCGGCTGCGTGCGCGCCTGCTGAATGTTCTTCGGCAGGTCAATCACCACCGGTCCGGGCCGGCCCGTCTGCGCGATGTAAAATGCCTCTTTGACGACCCGCGGGATGTCGTTGATGTCCGTGATCAGGTAACTGTGCTTCACGATCGGCAACGTCAAGCCAAAGAAATCGGTTTCCTGAAATGCGCCCTTGCCGATCATCGCCTG
>CAZNOE010000296.1:0-1606 GCA_964574525.1 uncultured Bifidobacteriaceae bacterium | reverse complement strand
AAAAAACCCACGGCCGTTTCGAGCCGTGGGTTCTTGTCGAAATTCAGTTCAGCTTCGACAAGCGCCAACGGCGTCGTCAACTACGACGACCAGCAGAACGACTTGTCGAATATTTCCGAACATTGCGTGCTGAAAATACGCAGTCGTTCCCGGCAGGTCAAGCGTCGAATCTTGGCCATCACTCAACTTTTTTTGCGGTGAAACCCGCTTGCATCAGTTGGTGAAAATCCACAAACCGCAACACGTTCAGGTAATCCGGTTCAGCGGCCTCGGTTTCCGGCAACGCGGTCAATTCCAGCTTTCTGATGCCTGGCTCGAACACGGCGGCGTAACGGGCATTGACCGCCATCTGGCCATTTGCCGTCAATTCGACCTTCGCCGCGTCCGCTTCACGCACGAAATGCACCATCTGCACCGCGCGACGAATGTCCCACACGCGCATCCCATCGAGCGTCTGGCCCAAGAGCATGAAACGCCGGCGAATCTGCGTCTGCTTCTTCTCGTCGCCGGACCACGCCGTCAAACCAACGCCGCGTGGTGCGAAGAAAGCCAGCGCGGCCTTGTCGGATGCTAACTTGCGTTTCAGATCCGCAAACGCGTCCGCATTTGCCTCCGGTTTGTGTTCGACCGCAAGTTCTTGCTCCAACTGTGCCGCGAAGCCCGCGCGCACGACGCCCAGCCAGTTCGTCCAACCCGCATCGTCCAACAAGTTCAATGACACGCGTTCCGCCGGTGTGGCTCCGGCGCGCTCGACGAAATAAAGCCTTAACCGCACGGCATGCTGGCTCGTGAAGTCCCATGCGCTGAACTTCACCCCCTCGTGGTCGGCTGAGAACGCGGGCTTCGCGTCGAGCGGCGTGTCCTCCGCCGGCCAGCCACCGAAGGTTTTTTCCTTGAGTGTCGCGCTCAGAGATTCGCGCTGTTGCCGCACTTCATCGGTCTTCACCGATTTGCCCCTCGGGACGAAGATGGATTGGATGTTGGTGTTCACCGCATCCGCAGGCAATTGGTCGAAGACCCTCAGTTGTGTCGGCGCGAAAAACTTCTTCGCCGCCATCTCGATCAGCGGCGCTTCGCTTTTGAGAAACCGGTTGAACCAGCGGAACACTGGAATTTGCAAATCTTGCGTGTCTTGGTGCGGGCCTTCCGTGATGAGCAAGCCCAACTTGTCCTTCGCGCCGTATAGTTCGTAGATGCGGCGCACCTTCTCGTGCAGCCGCACCACGCCATCGAGCGGAAAGATTTTGTCCTTGTCCGAATTGCCAATGAGCAACGGACGCGGCGCGATGAGCGCGGCCACCACCGGAAAATCCCAGCGATACGTGTTGAGGAAAAACATGCAATCGCAGTGGCCTTCGACGCATCCGTCCACGACTTGGTTCTGCAAATCTGTGATGCCAGCGACGGGACAAACCACTTTCACGCGGTCATCCAGCGCCGCCACGGTCCAGCTATACGACCCACCGCCGGACCGGCCCGTCATGCCGATGCGCTCCTTGTCCACCTCTGGCCGTGAGCAGAGATAATCCAGCGCGCGGATGCCGAACCACGCCTCGACGCCTGCCGGCGTGTAACCGCGCGAGTTCCACCACCATTGGCCAAGATT
>CAZNOE010000295.1:0-7251 GCA_964574525.1 uncultured Bifidobacteriaceae bacterium | reverse complement strand
TCCGCCTGCATCTGATTTCGGCGTGACAAGTCGGCGAGACGGGTGGCGTTGATTCAAAACCCCGCTTGCCAGCGCATCGCGACGGCGGTAATTTTCGCCCATGAGTGCGGTTGAAATTCTTGCCGAACTGCCCAAGCTTACCAGCGAGGAGCGTTCCGCCGTCCGCCGCCGGCTGCGCGAACTCGACGAGCGGGACGAACTGCAATTCCTCCACGAGTCCGCCGACGCGATATTCCAGAACCTGGACAAACAGGAAGGCGAGAATGCCCGCCGCAAAGCCCGGTGAAATCTGGAGAGTGGACCTGGCTTGCAAGGCATTGGCCACGAAACGCGGCGCGGACGGTCTTTCGTTGACGGTTGAAGGTGTGGGCAACACGCCGGCGGTCATCCTCATCCACTCGCCGAAGCGACCGAATGAGATCAGGTTGAGCGGTCAGGTGTTGAAGGACTCCGAATATTCGATCGCCGACAAGCTGCTCTGGATTCGCTTCGCCAACGAAGCCGCACCGCGCGAGCTTACCGTACGATTCTAATTCCAGTCCGCGCGGTCGGCGGCGCAGGAATCTTTCCCGCTCATCGAATTGAAAACGATCTTGCGTCATTCCAGCTTGACGGCCTTCCAATACGCATTACCTGGAATTTTGTCCGACAATAAAACGCGCTGGTAAAGCCGCAACTGAATTTCTTTTCCCGCCAACTCCTTCAAATCAATTTTGATCTCCTGCCATTTGCGGTCGGCGGATTTTTCCGCGCTGCCATCAATGAGTTTCCGAAAAACTTCCTTGTTCCCGGCATAAACCTCCAGTTCCCACGCGCGGCCGGAGTCAGCCGCCACTGCGAAGGAGAGCGAGGGTTTGTCACTCAACTTGACCGTCCGCCGCAAGACAACCCCGCGCACCGTGTCGCGCGGCCACGTGGCCAACACGTCAGCTTCAAGATGTGTGATACCGCGAATGTTGCCAATGCCGCCACCCGCGCCGCCGAAACCGGCGCGTTCCAGTTTCCAGTCGGGATTCCAGAACTTCATCAGGTCGGCAAGCGTGAAAAGCTCGACAGGCTGCGTGGCTGGCTCCTGGGTCGGAATGGAAATCTCTTCGTCGTGCAGCTTCGCACCATTGGCCAGAAGAAATCTCTCGCCCACGGCAACAGTACGTCTTGCGAGGTCGGAGATTCTTTCATCCACGGGCGGAGTCAATTTCACGCCGCCCATTACCGAGCCGACGATGCGATCGTGCAGCGGCTCGACCAGATTTGCAGGCAGGCATCTCATCCCGTGCATCGCCGCGACCACGGCGGCGGCGTTCGCCGCGTTGCAATCCGCATCGGTGAAATCCGCGGCGCGATAGATGATGTTCACGGTTTTCAAAAAATCACCCTCGCCGAACCACACGCCAATCGCGGCCAGCCCGCCGTTCGGGACGGAGTTGTTCGTCGCTGGATATTCGATGTGCCAGCGGTCTTCGACCGCGTCGGCGATTTCCTGCGCGCTCCTCCCGGCTTCCGCCATGGCGATGATCATGTCGAGGCATTGGCGATACGGCGAATCGGGATGAATCAACCGCGCCGCTTTGCGCACGATGATTTTCGTATCAGCTTCGACAAACCCAAGACTGACCATCCGCGCCATGAATACCGCACCGTCCACCGCCTCGGCGTAACCGTTCACGTGACCGAATTCGCGCGCGAGCTTCCCGGCGAGATTCGGCAGGCCGGGCGCAAGCGCACCGTAAACGTCCGCGCTGAATTGCGGGCCGATGGTGAACCAAAGTTTGTTGTATCGCGGATGGCCCGTGTCCGGTGCCTTGATGCCTCGCGCCAATAGCAAACGCGCTTGTTCGCTCGAACCCCACGAGCCGCAGTTGTTTTCCTTCCATTGCTCGCCTAGTTGCTCGACGGTCAGACCAATACCGTGCTTCTCAAACGCGCGCACGGCGCACATCTCGTAATACCAGTCGTCATCCACCGGCGCGGTGGAATATGGCTTCGGGTATTGATCAACCCAGATCGTCGAAGCGATCTTGTGTTCGAACTGAAAGCCCATGAGCACGGCGGCGATTTGCGCCGTCCAGATCGCCTGCACGCGGTCGGTGTAATCTGCGCGGGACAGTTGGAACGCACTCGGCGCGGAAGCATTGTTCCCCTCCTTGGAGGGGACAGGGGTGGGTTTGGGCGATGCCTGCCCACCACCATCGCCGAAAAACTTTTCCAGCCCAACCAGATCGTCCGTGTTGATCAAGTCCACCCCCGCCGCGAGCATTGCCTGCCAGAAATTTGAATTATCCGGCGCTCCCCAAAAGCGGACGCGACGTCCTTGCTCATGCGCCCGGCTCACAATTGTCTGGAGTTGGCGCAACTCCGCGTCGGGTATCGCGCCCGCACCGCGCCAACGGAATTTACTTCCCCAGCTCGCGCTGATCCATGGCGCAAAATCTGGCGATGGATTCGTATCCAGATCGCTCGGTTCGCCATCAAAACCCGCATATCGTGTGGCTTCGCCCGTGAACATCGCTGGATCCCGGCTGCCGGAGATGATGGCCAGGATGGCGTTGGTTTGCTTCACGTCGCCGCGAAACGTTGTCAGCACGTCTGAGTAATTTGTGAGGACGGAACGGAGGACCGGATAAATCCTCTGCCAATCCGATTTGAGATCAATCAACAGCGTGAACTCCGGCCCGTCCGGATAAACGCGCCCGCCATTCTTTCTGACGCGTTCGCGCAAAGGGTCGAGGTAGAGCGCCTGCAACGTGCGGTCTTGCTTTACTTTGTCCCGGTCGTGCGCGACGAGCAGTTTACCGTCAACAAGATAAATGTCCGCCTCTACACTGCAAAAACCGTGATCGAGCGCATCGAGCAGCGGACGCGTGTGGAGGTAATCGTTGTGCGCGTGAGCGTGGATGAGCGGTGTGGATTGTTGGGCGAAAGCCGGGGCAAGTCCCGGAAGCGTTGCCGTCGCAAGAAGGAGGACGGCTTGAACTCGGAGTTTCATGGTTTAGGACGCGTCTGGCTCTCGGCAGTTTTTTGAGGGGAGGGAGGGCGCGGTTGATTTGATCTGGCGCGAAGCGTTTGGACTGCGGCGCTTGAGCGCCGCTTTTGGTCCGGGCCACGCTCGCCTGGTTTCGAAACGATCCCGCCTGCCGAAAGCGCCGCTGAAGTCGGCGCACTCCAAACGCTTCGCGACCTTCTGGCCGTCATGTCAGGCGGGCAATTCATTCTGCTCGGAAGATTCCGCCAGGAGTAAGTCACTTGCGGCCTTTCCACCCCGGTCCGCGCACAACCTGTCCCGGCTTTGCCCCAGTATGCTCGCCGTCCTTCAACACTTGGGTGCCGTTCACGAACACATGCGCCACGCCGGTCGAATATTGATGCGGCTTCTCGTACGTCGCGTGGTCTTGGATTTTCGCCGGGTCGAAGATTACAACATCAGCGAAGCAACCTCGCTTGAGCTCGCCCCGCCGGTCGAGCTTCATAGTTTGTGCGGGTAGCGAGGTTAGCCGCCGGATTGCGTCGGCGAGCGGGATGATTTTTTCGTCGCGCACATAATGGCCGAGCAGGCGCGCGACGTTGCCGTAGGCACGCGGGTGCGGATTTGATTTCAGAAATGCGCCTTCCGGCGCGCAGGAGGCTTCGTCAGAACCAAAACTCACCCATGGCAAAGTGATTTGTTTGCGCACGTTGTCCTCGGACATCAGGAAATAAATCGTCGAGACGCGGCTGCCGTCTTCAACGACGAGGTCCATCGCAGTTTCCTCCGGAGATTTGCCGCGTAGTTTGGCGACCTCCGCCAAGGTTTTTCCCGTCAGCGGTTTCAGCGCGTCGTTCTTGAATCCGACCAGCAAAACCTGCTCCGGCGAGCCAGCCATGAGATAGAGGCTCTCCCATTTGTCCGTAGGCGTCGTCATCTCCTTGCGCACGCGCTCGCGGATGGCCGGGTCTTTGAGTCGCTCAGCCCAGGCTTTGTATCCGCCTTCCTGCACCCACGGCGGCATGGAAGCATCCAGGCCCGTCGCGCCAGCGGTGTAGGTGTACATGTCGGCAGTGATTTTCAGACCGCGTTTGCGAGCGGCTTCGATCTTTTTGATGGCGGCGTCGAGCTTTTGCCAGTTGGACTTGCCTGCCGCCTTCAAGTGATAAATCTCCGCCGGAATGCGGGCCTCGCGCGAAATCTGAATCAACTCATCCAGCGCTTCGAGAAATGTGTTCCCCTCGCTGCGGATGTGCGAGATGTACATGCCATTGTATTCGGCGGCGACTTTGCACAGCGCGATCAATTCATCCGTCTTCGCGTAGAACGCTGGTGCGTAAATAATCGAAGAGCCCACGCCGAGCGCGCCTTCCTCCATCGCGTCGCGCACGAGCTTTTTCATGCGCTCCAATTCCCTAGGCGTCGGCGGACGGTCCGCGTAGCCGATCTCGTGAATGCGCACCGAAGTCGCGCCGACGAACGACGCGACATTGCATGAGATGCCGCGGTGCACCAGGTAATCCATGTATTGGCCGAGCGTCGTCCACTTGACGTCGTATTTGATGTCGGCCTGCGACTCGACCATGTTCTCCTTCATTTTTTCATGGAGCGGCCCCATGGATTCGCCTTCGCCCATGACTTCCAGCGTTACGCCCTGGCGGATGTCGCCTTGCGAACGGCCATCTTCGATCAGCGATTCGTTGGCCCAACTGAGCATGTTGATGAATCCGGGCGCGATCGCGAGACCCCTTGCGTCGAGTTCCGTTTTCGCCGTGGCGTTCTTCAGTTTGCCAATCGCGGCAATCTTGTCGCCGTTGATCGCCACGTCGCCTGCGAATGGCTTCTTGCCGCTGCCATCGTAAATCGTGCCGTTGCGGATGATGAGGCCATAGGAATCCGCCGCGTTCAAGCTGGCGCAAGTCAGGAGCAGGGCGAGGAGGCAAACGGGTTTGTGCATCCGGTTCATTTCTCCACAAATGGCCGCGCGCGCAAGCCAAATACTGCTTTGCTTTTGCCATTGTTGCCCTAAGTTTTGCGCCCATGAGTTCTTCGACCGCCGTCCGGGTTTTGCTCGCCTGCGCTCTGCTCACACCATTCGCCACGCGCGCCGATGAGGTGGAGGACTACGTCAAGGCCCAGATGAACAAACAACATATCCCCGGCCTGGCGCTGGCGATTGTGAAGAACGGGCACATCGAAAAATCCGCGGGCTACGGCCTGGCCAACGTGGAGCTGAACGTTCCAGTGCGTCCCGACACCGTGTTTCAAATCCAGTCCATCACCAAGACGTTCACCGCGAGCGCCGTCATGCTGCTCGTGGAAGAAGGGAAAATCGGCCTGGACGATAAAATCACCAAGCACCTCGACAACCTCCCGGAAAGCTGGAAGGACGTTACCGTGCGCCACCTGCTCTCGCACACCTCCGGCATCAAGGATTTCATCAACGAACCGACGGTGGACATGCGCAAAGACATCCAGCCCGAAGACGTCATCGAATCGCTGCGCAAGCTGCCGCTGAATTTTCCGCCCGGCGAGAAATACGCCTACAGCAACACCGGCTATCATTTGCTGGCCATGATCATTCGCAAGATCACCGGCCAATACTGGGGCGAGTTTTTGAAGGAGAGAATCCTTGTGCCGCTGGAAATGAACGACACGCGCGTCATCAGCCTGTCGAGCATCATCACCAATCGCGCATCCGGATACCTCTTGGAAAACGGCCAGTTGCAGAACGGCCGCTTCATTGCGCCGACGATTCTGGCCTACGCGGGCGGCGGTCTGCGCTCCACCGTGCTCGACCTGGCAAAGTGGGACGCGGCGCTCGACACGGAAAAAATCCTGAAGCAATCGAGCCTCAAACAAATGTGGACGCCGATGAAACTTAACGACGGTTCGGACTCCAGCTACGGCCTCGGCTGGGGAGTCACCAATTTTCACGGCCACCGGTTGATCAGCCACACCGGTTCGCACATGACTGGATTCAAGACGGCATTGGCACGGTTCGTGGACGACAAGCTCACGGTGATTGTTTTCACCAACCAGCGCGAGGCGGACCAGATGGCCATCGCCAAAGGAGTGGCGGGCTTTTACATTCCCGCTCTGCGTCGGAAATCAGGAAGCGACTGAGCGGAGTCCTGCACGAACGAGGGCCGGTTGCGAAACTCCGACATCATCAGCGCTGAGGGCGTGGACTCCGCTGAAACTCAGTAAGAGACGAGGTGACGAGACTCAAACTTTTCTTCCGGAGGATTTATTTTGAGGCTCCTCTCATTTGACCGACACGATCCATCGCCGTATGGTGTTCGCACGCTTGCTGTATGAATCGAAATCCCGACGGGACGCGTCACTGGATTCCGAACACGAACGTGTTCATCTCCAAAGCCGGCGATTTGATCATCAAGGTTGATCTCAGCGGACTGCTCGCCGGAGACCTTGAGATCACGGTTGAAGACAAAACCCTCACGATAAAAGGTGTGCGCCGCGATTCGGAGGCGGGCAATTCCCGCCAGCAGTTGATCACGGAAATCCCTGAAGGTCCGTTCGAGAGTGTAGTGGAAGTTCCGAGCGGATTCGATATGTCAGCATCCAACTCGGCGTATCTGAATGGCATCCTCCGCATCGTGGTGCCACCGCAAGGCAGCCCTTCGAGTCCTTCCCCGTCGCCGTGAAGGCGTCAGCGCTGAACATTGAAACAGGCTGCCCATCGTTCATTCGCAGCGCGAATTTGAAATACCTTTCAGTTCGTCAATTTGGGACGCGGTGGGACTCGTCCCTCCCGTTCGTGTGAGTGTGCTCCCGTCCCAGACCGCGGCTTTGTGAACCGCAGGGAATTCGGGAAGTATTTCAGGAGACCGCAGACATCACGACTTCTTTCGGCGCATTCGGACCAGGGAGACGATGATACCGGACACGGCGAGCAGACTTAATGTGCCTGGCTCAGGCACGATCGCGATGGCATCAAGGAGGCTTACTGACGCGCCGAGATCGGTGATGGCGCCGGTTGTCAGATTAAAAGTTACGAGATGCGTATCCAACGCCGGACTCGGACCGAGATCAAGACCGTAAAGTGTGCCGCCATCGAATTCGAGCGCGGCATAAGCTCCGCCCAGCGGCTTGGTTGGATTCGCGATGTTCACATAGGCGCCTGTCCCTGGGTTGTAAGTCCCGAAGCGGCTTGAGGTCGGGGTGCCGTAATAGAGTCCACCGGGACTGATGGCCAGTCCGCCGCCACTCGTGGACGTCAGTCCCGTGCCGCCGATGACCGTGGCCTTGCCGGTACCGAGATTGAT
>CAZNOE010000294.1:0-7254 GCA_964574525.1 uncultured Bifidobacteriaceae bacterium | reverse complement strand
TGCCGCGGCGCGTGGCCCGGGCCATTTCCGATTACGCGCAGCAAGCCACCGGCAGCGATCAGGAGACTTTGATTTTCCCGGGCGCGCTGAACGACGGACGCAAACTGGCGGCGCGGCTGCTGAATTGTCAGGAGAACGAAGTCGCGTTTGTCGGGCCGACTTCGCTCGCGCTGAGTTTCATCGCCAGCGGGCTCAAGTTTCGCAAGAGCGACAACGTCCTCATCTATCACGATGATTACCCGTCGAACGTTTATCCGTGGATGGCGCTGGCCGGGCAGGGAATCGAGGTCCGACTGCTTAACACACGTGGCCTGGGCGTCATTCGGTCCCAAGACGTGCTGGGGCAGGTGGACGAGAACACACGGCTGGTGGCGCTGGCGTCGTGCCATTTCGTCAGCGGCTATCGCATTGACCATGCCGCCATCGGGAAAGCGGTGCGCGACCGTGGGATTCTCTTCTGCCTCGACGCGATCCAGACGCTCGGCGCGTTCCCGACGACGGTGGAACATGTGGATTTCCTGGCAGCGGATGCGCACAAGTGGCTGCTCGGCCCATGCGGCGCGGGTGTGCTGTATGTCCGCCGCGAGCTTCAGGAAAAGGTCAATCCGCCCATTTACGGCTGGCATAATGTGCGGTGTCCGAACTTCGTGGCGCAGGAACAAATCGTTTATCGCAGCGGCTCAAAAAAATTTGAAGCCGGCTCGCAAAACCTGCTGGGCCTCGTCGGCCTGATCGCCGCGATGGAATTGATCCTGGAAGTCGGCGTGGACAACATCGCGGGCGAGTTGCTGCGCAAGCGCGCGTGGCTCGTGCCCGCGCTGCAGGCGAAAGGCTGTACGGTCCTGCATGCCGACGTTATGCCCCAAAACGCGAGTGGCATCGTCACGTTCTGCAAAACCGGCCACGACCTCACCGCGCTGCATCAGAAGCTTTTGAACGCGAACATCGTTACTTCACTGCGCACCGACCGGGCGGGCCGGCGTTATCTCCGGCTTTCGCCGCATTTCTACAACACGGACGCGGAGTTGCAGAGGGTAGTGGAGTTGTTGTGATTCGGCCCTCTCACTCACTCGCTTACCCACTCACCCACTTACACCCCGTCGAGTATGTGAGTGAGTGAGTGAGTGGGTGAGTGTGAAAACGTCTGCCCTTACTTCTTCTCCGCGCGTACGAGCAAGATCGGGATCGCGCTCCTGTGCCGGACTTCGTTAATCGTGCTGCCGTAGATGATGTCGCCGATCAGACGATGGCCGTGGCTGGTCATGGCGATGAGGTCGCAATGTTCGGCTTGGCCGGTTTTCAAAATCTCGGAGGGTGGATCGCCGAGCGCGAGTTGCGTGGACACCGTTAATCCTTGAGCGCGTAAATGGGTTGCCGTGCTCTCCAAATAGGCGCGGTCGGCTTTCATCTCATCGGACTCAGCGAGCTTGAGTTTGTCGAAGTTGCGCGCGACCCAGCCGTCGGCCACGTGGACGAGCAGCAGTTCCGAACCAAACCGTTTGGCCAGCTCGGTGACGTGCGGCAGCAGGCTTTTGTCGGCCCGACTGTTTTCCAGCGCGACGAGAATTTTGCGATACATGGTGGATTGCTTGGTTAATCGCGGCCCGCGTCCAGATCGTTCCAGCCACCCCAGGCGCGCGTCCAGGTTTTTGTTTTGCAGCGGTAGAAGATGTGCAGGCAGCATCCTGCCAGGGCCAGACCGGCGAGCGTCCACCAAAACCAGCGCTGGTCGTGGAAAAACGCAACGCCGGTCAGGATGCAGGTCCATTTCACGATCCGGAACCAAACCGGCTGCGCGCGGCGCGAAAAAGCGACCCGGAACTCCCGGCGGACGGCGGTGGAGAATGTGTTCATGCGCCCCCCGCTGCGCCGCCGAACAGCCTTGCCAGCAGCGCGGTCACGCCAAAGAAGTCCAACAAATATTTCACGTTCAACACCACAATAATACCCGCCGTGATCCAGGCGAGGGTTTTCAGCCAAAACGGAATGACAAACTCGCCCATCTTGCGGCGGTCGCTCGTGAACAGGATGAGCGGGATGACGGCGAACGAGAGTTGCAGGCTGAGGACGACCTGGCTGAAGACGAGCAGCTTCGCCGAGCCGCTTTCACCATACATCGCCGTGCAAATCACGGCGGGGATGATCGCGATCAATCGGGTGATGAGCCGGCGCAGCCATGGGCGCAGGCGAATGTTGAGGAAACCTTCCATCACGATCTGGCCGGCCAGCGTGCCGGTGAGCGTGGAGTTTTGCCCAGACGCCAGCAGCGCCAGCGCGAATACCGTGCTGGCCAAAGTCACGCCCAACGTAGGACTGAGCAGGTTGTAGGCGTCCTGGATTTCCGCGACCTCATTCTGGCCACGACTGTGGAATGTGGCCGCCGAGACAATGAGAATGGCGGCGTTGATGAACAGCGCGAACATGAGCGCCGTGCTGGAATCAATCGTGGCGAACTTGATGGCCTCGCGTTTGCCTTCCGCGTTTTGCTCGTATTTGCGCGTCTGCACGATGGAGGAATGCAGGTAAAGATTGTGCGGCATGACCGTAGCGCCGAGAATGCCGATGGCGACGTAGAGCATCGCCGGATTTTTGATGACTTCAAACTTCGGCACGAAGCCGCCGAGCACTTCTCCAAAGTTCGGCCGCGAGAAAATGATTTCCAAAAGAAAGCAGCCGCCGATCACTACGATCAGCGTGATAACCAGCGCTTCGATGTAGCGAAAACCTTTGTTCTGGAGATACATCACGGCCAGCACATCGAGCGCGGTAATGCAGACACCCCAGATGAGCGGAATTTTGAAGAGCAGATTCAACGCAATTGCCGAGCCGATGACTTCCGCGAGGTCGCAGGCGCAGATGGCGATTTCGCAGAGCAGCCACAGACCGATGGCGACCGGCTTGGAGTAATGATCACGGCAGGCTTGGGCAAGGTCGCGGCCGGTGACAATGCCCAATCGAGCGCAGAGCGATTGCAGCAGGATGGCCATCAAATTGGAGAGCAGGATGACGGAGAGCAGCGTGTATCCGAAAGCCGAACCGCCCGCGAGGTCCGTGGCCCAGTTACCCGGGTCCATGTAGCCGACGGCAACGAGATAACCCGGGCCGGAGAAGGCGAGCATCTTTTTCCAGAAGCTCAGCGACTTCGGCACCGGAATCGTCCGATGCACCTCCTGCAGGCTGGGAGTCAGGCGGGGGATGCGCCAACCCGTTTGAGTTTCTCCCACGATGGGCGTGGGTTCGCGAGTTGGCTCGCCTTGCGGAGAAGACTCGGCGTGGTTGTCGGGCGTTCTCACACGATCAGGTTCTCACCGTCTGTGGCGGCCTGGCAATTCTATTCAATGACAAGTTTGCCCACCATGCTCGGATGCATCAAACAGGCGTAGGCGAACGTGCCCTTTTTCTTGGGAGTAAAGCTCAGGGTCTCGGACTCGCCTCCTGCGATACTGCCCGCCGTTTTCACATTCAGTCCCGTGATCGTGAAGCAGTGCAGGACCTTTTCCGGGTCCTCGTTGCGCAGAACCAGCTTCACCGGCTGACCTTTTTTCAGGGTGATCGGCGGGTTGGGCTTGTCGCGTTGGTCCGGCAAATAAAACGCAGTCTCGCTGGCGATTAAAACAATCTCCCGTGGGACGACAGGTTTGGATTTGCCGAAACTGAACGCTGTGAGCGCAAACACCACGACGCCCGCCAGAAAGCCGGTGAGGAACATCTTGCCGCCGTGATTTTTGATTAGTTTCTTCATAAATTCGTTCTCGTGCTTACCTTCATGCCGTAACCAACAAAGCCGTCGCGTACATCAACATCATGCCCAGTAGAAAACCTGCGGCGTTGCGAACAGCGAACAAACTGCCCTCCGCCGACTGCATCATCCCTTTGCCGATGGTCCACACAACCTGGAAAATGGCGCCGGCGCCAATCGCCAGGAAGAAGACAGCCCAAAAATCCGAGTACGTAAACCCGCCCATCCAGCAACCGAGAATCGCCGGCGAGCCACCGAGCAGCCCCAGCAAAGCGAGATGAAAGACTTTCACGGCGGATCGTGTCAGCGGCGCGACGATGGCCAGTCCCTCCGTCGTGTTGTGAATGGTGAAACCCACGAGTAACATCGCGCCGAGAGCGATTTCGCCGGCGGCGTATGCGCCGCCAATGGCCAGACCCTCACCCAGGTTGTGAACGCCGATGCCGAAAGCAACCAGATACGCCAGCACCAGCGCGGGATCGCCGCCGCGCCGCGCCACCGCGGTGCGCGCGCCGCGATCCACGGCGGTGATGATGATGAAGGCGAGCAAAAACCCAATGGCCACCAGACCCACGCCGGCGAAGCTGGCCGGCAGTTTTCCGGCGATTTCTATTCCTTCATGCAGGGCGTCAATTCCCAGAAACACCAGCAGGCCGAGGGTGAGGCTCAAAAAGAAATTGGTCCAGCGACGGGATAGTTGACGCAGAAAGGGCAGCCACAAAATACCCAACACCACTGGCAATATCCCCACGTAAACTCCCATCCCCGTGAACACCCAGAGCAGGCGCGCAGTGGGCCGCGGTGTGTCAGTTGCAACCGGAGCTTCTTTTTCGAAGGACAGCCCGTTCGCTGTGAAGAGCGTGAGTTTGTAGGGATCGCCTTCCACCCAATCGAACGGGATTCGAACGAACGCTTCCTGGAACCGATCCAGGTGGCGACCGGGGCTGAACTCGGCTTTCCAAATCGCCTCATCCACGGTCACGACGGTCATGTCCACGGGTAGCGGTCCGGTGTTGCGGATGGTGAGTTTGATTTCGCCCGGAGAGAATTCCACCCGCCGGATGCTGACTTCTTCAATGGGCGGCACGGGACGATCTATCATTTTGCTGCCGCCGTGGAAAAACCAGTAAACCAGCACGCCCAGCAGCAGCACTGGCAAGACCGCGCTCAAGATAACGATGGGCCTGGATGGGGATTTTGGCGACTTGTCCATACGCAGCTACTCCTTCACGTGGAAAAAGCCCATCCAGCCCAACTCCGCAAACTCGGACGTGTGAGCGTGAAACATATACATGCCGGGATATTTGTAGGTGAATTCCAGCATGCCGCGCTGGCCCTGGCACAGGTTGATGGTGTCGGTGTGCTCCGACGGCGTGAGCATCGTGCCGTTGGGATAATAGTCGAACATGTTCGCGTGCAGGTGAAAGTTGTTCACCAGATCAAACTCCGTCATGTTGCTCAGATAAATCCGGACCTTTTCGCCCACTTTGATTTCGATGGGATGTTCTGCGTAATGATTGGCGTAGCCGTTGACCGCGTAAAAATCATTCTCCATGTCGAAGTTCACATCCAGGCCGTGCATGACCATGATCATCTCGGTGGCCGGCGGTCGCGGCGCAGGGGGATCCACGATTAACGTGCCGTAAAGGCCGCGCGCGATATGTTTGCGCAACGGCATCATGTGGCAGTGGTACGGAAACACGCCAAAGGGCTCAGCGATGAAATCGTAAGTGAATGTCTTGCCGTTCGGCACGAGTTCGAAAACGCCGTCCATATTGGCAGGGTGTACACCGTGAAAATGCATCGTGTGCGGTTTGGTGCCACGGTTCTCAAAATGAATGAGAAGACGGTCGCCCGCCGTGGCCCGCAACGTCGGCCCAGGCATAAAACCATTGTAAACCCACGCTGGGAATTTGATCCCCGGCGCCACCTCCAGCTCCTTGTCCTCGGCGCGGATAAAGTATTCGCGCTGCACACCGCCAGCGAGAGTGCGGCTGACCTGGCCGTAATCGAAGGTGGTCAGATACTTCGTTGGGTCCATGGGAGCGGACTCGCGGGCCACATACGTACCTGCCGGTGACGCTCCTGATGCCGCAACCGGAATGACTTGGTTCCCGACGAACCGAGTTTTGCCGATGGGGAATTTGCCATCCAGCTTCTCGACCAGGCACTCCATGCAGGCCTCTGCGTTGGGCGCGAGTTTGGTGGCCGCGAGCACGCTGACGGCACCCAGACTTCCGGCTGTAAAAAACCTTCTGCGCGTAACTTTGGTAATTTTCATTTCCCGGAGTCCTTGGGGTTTTTGACAAACCAGTGTTCAAAGGAGACGTACAAAAACACGCCGTAGTCAGGCGCCGATCCTGTCAGACCAATCGGCGCGGCCACGCCTAAAACAAGCTGGGAGCCGCCGCGGAGATTGAACGCCTTGCGCACGCCGGGCGAAATCACTGAGGCGAACTGATGACGCAACGCGTTGTTTGGATTTGGGCCTTCGTTCCAGACGCCGAGCCACTCGACCAGGAAATGGATGTCGCGCGTAGCGGCGTAAATGGCGCTGGCGCCGAGGTTGTAGTGCCACAGGTCGCGGCCAGCCGCCGAAGCCGCGTCCGGCAGAAACGTCGCGCCTGCGTTCAGATGCACGAACCATTTGTCGCCGAGCGCAGTGCTGAAGGGCAGATTGGCCTGATAGCCAAGCGTGTTCTCGCCAAATCCTCGCTGTGCGTCGCCGGTAGGAAGAACCAGGCTCAGTCTGGGGGCGAAGGCACGAAGCGTCTTTTCGTCGTAGTAAGCCTGATAGCGATAGTTGAGCAGCACGTCACCGACGCCGTCATCGGACACGCCGGCGCTGCGCACGAAGCTGTAGGGCACGGTGTAGCTGAATTGGTGCGCTTGACTGAACACCGGCCACTCCTGAGTGAAGGCGAGGTTCCAAGTCTCGTCGTCGGGTCCATTCATCTTGTCCAGGCTGTAAGCAGCACTGAAGATGTGTTGCACGACGCCTGGTTCCTGATTGTAGGCTTCCTCGATGAGAAAGGAATTGTCCATCATGCCATCTACATTTCGCTCCGACGGCGGTGCGGGCGAATGGTTGGTGGCACTTTTCTGAATTTGGGCCGGGCCGGGCAGCATGCCATCCTGAGGCCCGGAAGCGCACACGGGTAAGAGTGCGCATCCCAAGGCGCACGCCGCTCGCAAGACGAGAAGAGGCTTGTGCGTAATCAGTGACATGCGCGACATCTTAGCGCGCCTGATATTTGTGTCAAGAAATAATGTTAGGCGTGACTATATTCGCCAAAAACGGCTTGGCGCTGAAATTCGTCTTGAAACTGCCGGCCGATTCCCGGGGCAGCAATGGTTGGACGAAAGCGTTGATCAAGGGCTAAGTTCGGATATGCGACCGGTGGACATACAACACGTTGGCAATGAGTTGGCCGTGAAGTGGGACGATGGAACCGAAAGTTTCATCCCGCTGGAAAAGCTGCGACGGTCGTGTCCGTGCGCGGGCTGCAAAGGGG
>CAZNOE010000293.1:0-7291 GCA_964574525.1 uncultured Bifidobacteriaceae bacterium | reverse complement strand
CGTCCCCGCATCTCGCGTTCGATGCGCCGGGAAATCGAGGAGGAGGAGGACGACGACGAGGTGGAAGCGGATACGCCTCCCTGAGCGCATGGGGCACTTTCAACCCATCCTGATCTCCGGGCTGACGGGTTTTATCAGTGGTCTCCTGCTCTCGATTCCGGTCGGACCCGTCAACCTCACGATCATGAACGAGGGCGCGCGGCGCGGTTTCTTTTGGGCGTTGCTCATCAGCGCGGGCGCGTCGTTGATGGAGGTGATTTACTGCACGATCGCCTTCACGGGTTTCGCCCAGTTTTTCGACAACCGCGCGGTGAAAGCCGCCATGGAGGTGTTCAGCTTTGCGTTCATGCTGTTTCTGGGGGTGAAATTCCTCCTGGCGAAAACGTCGTCCGCGCCGATGCACCTGAGCAACGCCGCCGACAAGATCGAGGCACGCATCGAACAAAAATTGCATCCGCACTCGGCGTTCATGACCGGCTTCGTGCGCGTGATGGGCAACCCGGGCGTGCTCCTGTTCTGGATCATCCTCGCCGCGAGTTTCATTTCGCACGAATGGGTCGAGCCGAACATCGAAGGCAAACTCTCGTGCGTTACCGGCGTCGCGCTGGGGACCGGGCTGTGGTTTGTCGGTTTGAGTTATTTCGTTTCGCGCGGGCACGGGCGAATCAGTGAAAAGACCCTTTTGCGGATGGAACACATTTCCGGCCTGCTGCTGCTGATCTTTGGCCTGGGCCAGGGCGTGCGGATCGTAACACAGCTCTACCATCACAAGCTGTGACCGGCTTACGACTAAAAACCGTCAAAACCGGGCTAAAACTGATGTAGTGACCCAAATTGGTCAAAACGAAACACGGTCATTCAAAAACGCCGTAATGCGGTTTTAGCTGTTCCCGTGGAAACCCGGCGTCGCGTTAGCCGAGTCACTTGCCGACCGGAGAGCGGAGAAGAAACAAGCCCGCCAAGGCCAGCACGATTCCCAAGAGTCGCAGCAGAGACGCTGGTTCTTTGAAAAACGAAATGCCGGCAATCGCCATGATTGCCGCGCCGCCGGCCAGAATCATGGGCACGGCGGAGAGCGGTCCGCCCTTCTGGAAAAGCACGAAGAAGAAAATCGTGCCGACGCCTACGCAGATGCCTGTGAGCACAGACCAGAAAATGCCCGGAGCGGATGAAGTTTGATTCCACGTCCCACCGAAGCGCAGCCATGCGAGATAGAGGAGGATTGTCAGAGCGGCGGTTGCTTCGACAACGAATCCTCCAAGGCCGTCGCTGATTCTGTCGGCGGCGAGTTTGGTGAAGATTTGATGCGCGCCGTAGAGCACGGCGGCGCCGACGGCATACCAAAACCAGGCTGTCATATTTCGTTCTCCTTTCATATTTCGGGTGCTTCGGCTGGCTTGCGGACTTTGCTTTCGGCCCACTCGTAAAGCACCGGAAGCAACACGAGCGTCAGGAAGGTGGAACTGAGGACGCCACCAATGACGACCGTCGCGAGCGGGCGTTGAACCTCTGCGCCCGCGCCGGTCGCAATAGCCATTGGCACGAAGCCGAGGCTGGCGACGAACGCCGTGACAATGACCGGACGCAATCGTGTCAACGAGCCTTCGATGACTGAATCGCGGACGGACTTCCCTTCTTCGCGAAGCTGGTTGAAGTAGGCAATCATCACCAACCCGTTGAGCACCGCGACGCCGCTCAGGGCGATGAAACCGACCGCTGCCGTGATGCTGAAGGGCATTCCGCGCAGCCACAACGCGAACACGCCGCCAGTGACGGCCAGAGGGATGCCTGAATAAACGATCGCGGCCTGCCGCAGCGAACCAAACGCGAGAAAAATGAGCACGAAGATGAGTGCGAGCGCCGTCGGCACAACGATGGCGAGCCGGGCGCGGGCTTGCTGCAAGTTCTCAAACTGTCCGCCGAACTGGACGATGTAGTTCTCCGGCAGTTTGACTTGCTCCTTGATGCGTCGTTCCGCTTCGCGGACGTAGCCTTCGATGTTTCGCGTCTTCAAGTTCACCATCAATGCCGCGCGGCGCAGACCGTCGTCATGCTGGATTGGCTCGACGGTTTTCAGCGTCTCGAACTCGACCAGCTTTCCGAGCGGGATCAGTCCGGTATCGCCGACGCGGACGGGCAGCTTTTTGATTTGCTCATCGTCAGCGCGCAGCTCCTCCGGCATTCGCACCACGATGTCGTTGCGTTTGCTGCCGCTGACGATTGTGCCAACAACTTGCCCGGCAAGCGCTGCGTTTATGGCTTTGTTCACCTCGCCTGCCTGCAATCCGTAACGTTGGAGCACTTCGCGTTTCGCGTTGATTTGCAATTGCGGCGTGCGGCCTTCGGTCTCGTGTTCGACTTGCGCCGCGCCGGGTGTTTTCTCCAGCACGCCTTTGATTTGTTCGGCCAGTTTATCCAGCACGTCATAGTCATTGCCGAAAATCTTCACCGACAATTCCGCCTTCGTGCCTTCGAGCATTTCGTTGAAACGCATTTCAATCGGTTGCGCCGTGAGAATGTCGTAATCGGGATTGATTTTCTTGAGCATGATTTCAATTTGCTCATTGAGTTCGGTCTTGGTGTGCGGACGACCCGGCGTCTTTGGCCACTCGGCGAGCGGTTTGTAGAAAATGTAAACATCGCTCTCGTTCGGCGGCATCGGGTCGGTCGCAATGTCGCTCGTGCCAATGCGCGAGAAGATGCGCGTGACCTCCGGGAACTCGGCCAGCAGCCGGTTCTCGACTTCGATGTCCGTGCGCAACGATTCCTCCATGCTCATGCCGACGGGCTTGTAGAGCATGGAGGTGATCGAACCTTCATCAAGCTTCGGAACAAACTCCGCGCCCAATCGGGTGAACAACCAGAGCGACCCGGCGAAGAGCACAGCCGACGCAACGACGACGAGCCAGCGCAACCGCAATGCGATGTCGAGCGTCGGTCGGTAGAGCTTTTTCATAAATGCGATGACCCGGTTGTCGCCCTCGTAAATCCTGCCTCGCAACACAAACGAACAGAGCACCGGCATGAGGGTGAGCGCGAGCACCAGCGCGCCGCCCAGCGCGAGCATCACGGTGAGCGCCATCGGATGAAACATTTTCCCTTCGATGCCTGTGAGCGCGAGAATCGGAATGTAAACCACCGTGATGATGACGACGCCAAAGAACATTGGCGTGCCGACCTGTTTGCTCGCGGCAAGAACGGTTCGCATCCGCTCTTCAGCCGTGAGCGCGCGGCCAAGCTGGTGTTGCTGTTGTCCAAGCTGGCGAACGATGTTCTCCACGATTACCACCGCGCCATCAATGATGAGTCCGAAATCAATCGCGCCCAAACTCATAAGGTTGCCGGAGATGCCGAAGCGCGCCATGCCCGTGAGCGCAAAGAGAAATGAGAGCGGAATGGCCGCAGCAATGATGAGCGCCGCCCGCCAGTTGCCGAGTGTTAGCAGCAGCACGACGACCACAAGCACCGCGCCTTCGAAGAGGTTATTTCTCACTGTGTGGATGGTGCGATCAATCAGTTGTGAACGGTCGTATTGAATCTGGATTTCCACGCCGTCAGGCAGCTTGGTCTGAATCTCTGCGAGACGCGCCTTCACGCGCCCGGCGACTTCACGGCTGTTCTGGCCCGCGAGCATCATTGTTGTGCCGATGACGGTCTCGTGTCCGTTAAGCGTGGCTGCGCCCGTGCGGAATTTCGTTCCGATTTTCACTTCGGCCACGTCTTTGACGAGCAATGGCTTCACGCCCGCGCCAAACTTGAGCGGCAAATTGGCGATCTCTTCCACGCTGGCGACGCGACTGATGGCGCGAACCGTCAATTGTTGACCGCCCCGGCTGATAATGCCGCCGCCGGCATTTGCGACGTTTTGCGTGACGAGGTTGGCCAACTCGCTGAACGTCATGCCGACTTCCGTGAGCGCGTCGGGCTTGGGTTGGATGACGTATTGTTTCTCGTAGCCGCCGCTCTCGTTGATGTCCGCAACGCCCGGCACGGTGCGGAGCAATGGCTTGATGGTGTATTCCTGGATTTCGCTCAACTCAATGAGTTGATCCAACTCGGTCGCCGGCTTGTTGGTCGCATCGGTGCGACACTGGACGTTGTAGTAAAAGATTTCACCAAGGCCAGTGCTGATCGGCGCGAGCTTGGGTAGCGTGCCAGCCGGCAGTTGTTCGAGCACTCCTTGCAAACGCTCCGCGACAAGCTGGCGGGCGCGGTAAATATCCGTGCCGTCCTTGAACTGAAGTGTGACTTGCGAGAGGCCGAACTTGGTGATGGAGCGCATCTCCTCGACACCGGGCAATCCGGCGAGTTCGCGTTCGAGAGGTTGTGTGACGAGCTTTTCGGATTCCTCTGCCGCGAGCGCCGGGACTTCTGTGTTCACTTGCACCTGCACGCCGGTGATGTCGGGCACAGCGTCAATCGGCAGATGCGTCGCCGACCAGAGGCCGGCGCCAAGCAACGCGACCGCGCCAAGCAGGATGAACGCGCGCTGGCGCAGTGAAAATTCGAGGATGCGGTCAATCATGGCATCATGGGTTCGTGGATTTGTCTGCCGTCGTTTGAACCGCGTTGAAGTCCAGCCCCGTGAGCCGCTGCAATGCCTGCCCGGCTTCCAGCGCCTCGCGCCGCGTGTCGAGCAACGCTTCGACCGCTTCAAGGTATTGCTTCTGCAACTCGACATAGGTCGCGATGGGCACTGCACCGAGGCGGTAATGGCGATCAGCCAGTCCCGCCGCTTTGCGAAACTCATCCACGGATTCGGGCCGCCACTTGCTTATTTCGGCCAGTTTCGTTTGATACGCCAGCGCCGTTTCCATGATGCGCCGGTCGAGGTCACGCTGTCCGACGTAGAGCAAAGTTTCCGCCTGTGCCCGCCGCGCTTCCGCTGTCTCGACATTCCCTTTGTTCCGATTCCACAGCGGCAGTGGCAGCGAAATGCCAACGCCAACTTGCTGCTCGCGGTCGCCCGCGCGCTCTTGCGAGTAATACGGCCCGACCGAGAGCGACGGATAGCCGTCCTTGCGCGCGAGTGAAACTTTGAAGCCCTGCTGCTCCAATTCCACGCGCCGCATTTGCAGCTCGAAGTTGTTCGTCTGCGCCGCCGCCAGCAACGTCTCCCGCTCCGGCGCGGCGCTGAACGCCAGCGTCACCGGCTGCACGGTTGTGGGGTTTGTCCACGGCTGTCCGCGCAGTTGATTCAATTCAAGCAAGGCGGATTGCGAAGTGAGCGTCGCATCCGTGGCCTTGCGCTGAAGGGTCAACTCGGTCGCTTCGATGATTCGCGTTTCCAACTGCGGGGTCAGTCCCGCCGGGTCGCGTTGCACGAGCACTTCGCGCAACTGCTGGAATCGCTCGGCAACTTCCTTTGCCGCCGCCGCCTTCTCCTGCGCGGCGAATACGTTGTAGGCGAGAGTCCGCGCGCGGGCCGCGAGCGAAGCCTTGAATTGCGCGAAGCCGAGTTCCGCCAGTTGCATCTGGTGATTGGCAATCGCCTTGCGCAACGGAATCCGCCCCGGCCATTCAAATGTCTGTTGCACGCTCACCGACCAGGCGGCGCCTTCATCCGAAAGCCCGCCGCTCCGCACCTGCTTTTGCCCGACGCTGCCAGAGACTTCAGGATTGGCCCACGCTGCTGCGGTGCGACGCCCGCCTTTCGCGGCGGCGATTTCAGCGCGGTAAAAGTTGAGCTCGGGATTGTTTTCCAACACATCCGTAACCAAAGCGTCGAGCGCGATGGCCGGCGCATTAGTGTTCGCAGATGGCGACTCCGCCGCTTCGGAAGAGTGAACTGCGCCGCTGAATCCGGTCAACACGACCGTAACCAGCCAGCACGGACAGAGAATTTGAAAAAAGTTTCGGCTCATAAATCGGCAAACGGCAACAAAGGTTAATCCAACGGACGGCTTGGGCGTGGAACGACGCCCGACAACGAGAAGGAAATCCTGCTTGACCCAGGATTAAGAAATCAGCGAAGGCGCACGCGCCGGGAGCGCAGTGCGGAAAGAAAACTGCCAGCAATGGGAAAGCTGTGGCGGCGCAGTGCCCGGTGGAGCGAGTCCGGACGGAAGCGTTAGCGAAGTTTCAATCAACGCAGCGACCGAGAGCGAATAATCCGCCAACTCCCACGGAAGTAGCGAGCCGATCAGTTCTGCCTGCGGCACCTGAACGTGGTTGGATTCCACGCGGCAAATGCCATCCGCTGCCTCATGGTGATCCCCGTCATCTGAAGATGAATCTGCCTGCCCGTGATGCTGGTGAATCAACTCCAGGCTCTCCAACAGCGCGTGCGATGACCCCGGCAGCCAAACGGCCACCAGCAGCATGGTCACGATTGTCTTGAGGGCTTTCACGGCGCTACATTACCGAGCGGCAAAAGATGGTCAAACCAAACTTCGAGTAGCCCAGATGGCTAATCAGGACACTGCCCCGGCGATTGGTCATTTGACATTCCGGCTTCTAAGCCGCCATTCTCGGGGCGCCGGATTCGCCGCTCTACAAACGCAATCAAGACAGCAACACCATGGTACATCCTGCAAAAACGCTGTTCATGACTTTAAGTTCACGCAGCTTCCCCGCTCAACCATCGAACCAAGGAAACACCCATGCCTAAATTCGAAGACCCCGGAACCAGAGAGTCCCGTTACCGCAATGAACTGAAACAATTCCCGGATTGCATCGGCTTGATCGCCGAGGGCGATTCGTGGTTTGCGTTTCCCAGTCCGCTGCGCACGAACCTCGTGGAGCAACTCCAGCAGATCAACGGCAACTCCGCCGCCATCTGGACGCTCGCCCGAAACGGCGACACGGCGCAGGAGATCATGTTCGGCCAGCAGTATGAGACCCTGCGGCGATTGTTCAGCGACCCGACGCTGCCCTTGCACGGTTTCCTGTTCAGCGCCGGCGGGAATGATGTCGTCGGCGAAAACCTGCCGAACTTCCTGAATACCTACCAGAGCGGGATGAAATGGATGGATTGCATCAACCAAACGTATCTGGAATTCCGCTTCGCCGACTTGGCGCGGGCGTATCAACGGCTCGCGGATTTGCGCGACGCCTACAAACCGCAGGCGTGGATCTTCACGCACGCCTACGATTATGCCATCCCGAGCGGCAAACGCGTGCGTATTCTCCTTTGCACCGTGGGCGGCTGGCTGCAAGACCAGTTCCTCACGAAGGGAATCAAGGATGCAGAAATGCAAAAAGCCATTGTGACGTATCTGCTCGACCGGTTCGCGCGGCTGATGAAGGAATTCCAGGCGCAGAACAAGCTTGTCGTTTACATCGAAACGCA
>CAZNOE010000292.1:6217-7324 GCA_964574525.1 uncultured Bifidobacteriaceae bacterium | reverse complement strand
TTGCGCCGGCGGGTTCAGGAACTGATCAGCTTCAAAGGCGGCGGCCACAATGAGGAAGCGGTGGCCGACATCATCGAGAACGCCCTCAAGCTGCTTGCCGACGTGAAGGACACGGGCGACGTGCGGGTCATCCAGACGGCAGTCCGGGAACTGCGCTACGCGTATCGGTTGTTCGCGCCCTATTCCCACATTCGCAAGGTGACCATCTTTGGCTCGGCGCGCACAAGTCAAACCAAGATGGAGTACCAGCAGGCTTCCGAGTTCGCGAAGAAGATTGTCGCCGCCGGGTTCATGGTCATCACCGGCGCGGGCCCCGGCATCATGCAGGCGGGACACGAAGGCGCGACACCGGAACACAGCTTTGGCGTCAACATCCGGCTGCCGTGGGAACAAGCCGCCAACCCGGTCATTCGCGAGGACAAGAAGCTGGTGACGTTCAAATATTTTTTCACACGGAAACTCATCTTTATTCGCCACTCGGATGCCATCGCATTGTTTCCCGGCGGCTTCGGCACGATGGACGAAGGCTACGAGGCTCTCACGCTCATGCAGACGGGCAAGAGCCAGCTCATGCCGCTGGTGCTCATTGACCGGCCCGGCGGCACTTATTGGAAGACCTGGGACAAACACGTCAGAGAACATTTGCTGCGCGATCAGTTGATTTCACCGGACGACCTCAATCTCTATCACATCACCGATGACACGGATGAAGCCGTGAAGGTCGTCACCCGTTTTTACCGCAACTTCCATTCGAGCCGCTTCGTCAAAGAGCTCTTCATCATCCGCCTCAAACACGCGCCAGCCGACACGGCCATCGAAGCGATGAACGAAGATTTTGCCGACATCATCGTCGGCCCGCCGATCAAACGCATCGAGCCGACGGCCGAGGAGCGGGAAGACACCGACTACATCGAAATGCCGCGCATTGCCTTCGGCTTCAACCGCCGCGACTACGGCCGGCTGCGGCAATTGATTGATATGCTGAACAGTTTGTGAACCCGGCCAGCCAACATTTGTCATGAAGAAAACATCCAACATCCAACATCCAATATCGAACAACCAATCATCCCTCCGCCGCCCGCGCCAACTTATTGGATGTTGGATGTT
>CAZNOE010000292.1:2716-6117 GCA_964574525.1 uncultured Bifidobacteriaceae bacterium | reverse complement strand
TGTTGGATGTTCCTCTGCCTTTTTCTCTCGTTTTTTGTTGCCAGCGTCCGCGCCGCCGAACCGTTGCGCGCCCTGCTCGTCACCGGCGGCTGCTGTCACGACTACGAGGCGCAGAAAAAAATCCTGACCGAAGGCATCAGCGCCCGCGCCAACGTCACCTGGACGATTGTTCACGAAGGCACGGATCGTCTGTATTACGTCAGCATTTACACCAACGCAGATTGGGCCAAAGGTTTCGACGTGGTGCTGCACAATGAATGTTTCGGCCAGGCCACGAACGTCGCGTTCGTGGAGGGAATTGTTCGCGCCCATAGTCAAGGCGGCGTGCCGGCCGTGATGTTGCATTGCTCCACGCACAGCTACCGTTACTCCAGTTCGGACGAATGGCGAAAGTTGCTCGGGGTCAGTTCGTATCAGCACGGCGCAAAGCACGCCTTTGAAATCGTCAATCTCCAACCAACGCATCCGATAATGAAAGGCTTCCCCGAGAAGTGGCAGGATTTCCCCGACGAGTTGTATCAACTCAAGAAGACCTGGCCGGACTGCGTGCCGTTGGGCAAGGCCATCAGCTTGAAAGAAGCTGAGCAGACCGTCATCTGGCTGAATACCTACGGCAAAGCGCGCGTGTTCGGCACGACACTCGGCCACAGCAATGAGACGATGTCCGACAAGGTGTATCTCGATCTAGTCACGCGCGGATTGCTCTGGGCGTGCGACAAGCTCGACGTGGATGGGAGGCCGAAAGTGGGTTACGGCAAGAAGTAAGTCGCCAGGCAACCGTTCCAACCAGTTCTACTGCTTTTTCTTCTTCGGTTCGCCCTTCGGGTCGAGATTCTGATCGAGCTGGTCGGATGTGACGTGGGATTGAACGCCATCTCTTGGCACTTCCGCCTTCGCCACCCAGAGGATCGCATTGAGCACGACCTTGCGGAAATCATCGTTGCCCCAATTGTCGTGGAAGTGTGCGCCCGTGAAGCCGAAACCGCGCCCGCCGCCGGCCCGCTCGGATGCCCATGCCACATGCTGCGGTTCGCCCTTCGCGACCGCTTCACGCACCGCGGGATTGCCTTCGTGCGGACCGTCCTTGCGTTTGGTCGTGTCGGACGTCGGCACGGCGGTAAGAATTGGCGTGACACCTTTCATGCCGTCACGGAAGCGCATGTTGAAATACCATTCGTCCAGAATCTTGAACGGCTGCACGCCCCGCGTGATCGGATGAGTCGGCAAGTGCTTGAAGTCTGCATCCCAATGTGGATTGACCGACCAATTAACTTCAAAACAACCGCCGATCCAATCGAGAAATTCCTTCTCACCTTTTTCCTTCGTTGGCTCAGTGGCGTAATGCAAACAAGCGAGGCCGACGCCTTTGTCCACCAAACCGCCGATCGTCTTCAGCCGATTCCCTTGCAGAAATGGATGTCCGCCACCGCCATCGGCGTAGATCACCACCGCCGCCACGCCGTCGAACGCCGCGTCCGGTTTGTCCGGCCAGCCATTGCTATAAACGACCGACGTGACGCCCGGCACTTTGTCGAGGCACGACTTCAGCAACAGGCAGCCCGCGCGATGTTCGTGCTGACGCGGGCCGTGACTTTGCGGCCCGGCGATGAAGACGATTTTTTTGTCGGCAGCCACGGCTTCGACCGCGAACAGAGCACTCATGAGCAAAAGCCCAATTACGATTCTTTTCATGGCATCATCCTTCCCTGATCTGGTTGACTCACGGTTTCTTTCGTTTGTACGCAATCATCACCCGGCCCGAATCCGCCTCCGTCGTGAAAGCCTTTGGTCTCTCCGAGCCTTCCGTGGCGTAACACACACGAAAGCTGTCCGTTCCCGCTTCGTAAATGGCGAGCATCGTTCTTCCCGCACCCGATCCGGTTTCCGGGCGAACGTCCATTTGCTTCGGGTTCTTGGTGGCATCAATCGAAAAGCTTCCGTGGTCGTTAAAATCGCCTTTGACGACGGTGTATTTGCTTCCGGCAACCGTGAGCGTAATGCCTGTGGTGTCGTCCGCCGGCATCGGTCCGCCGTTCACCTCGCCGCTGGCGACTTCCCACACGCCCTCCAGCTTTTTTATTTCATCCGCTGCGGACCCCGCTTCGCTGGAAAGGGTTTTCATCCGGATATTCTTGAACTGCACCGTCATCGGCGGGCCGGCATGAAGTTGCAACGCGAGAACGCCCGTCTTGGCGGCTCTCGCCTCGTCCTGGTCCGTCACATCTGCGGTTTGTTTCCCGTTGATGAAGTGTTGCAAATGGTTGCCTTGGGCGATGACGATGTAGTCGTTCCAATCGTTCGTTTTGAAACTCGCTTGAATCTCCTCGGACTGCCCGAAAGAGCCGACAACTTCCACCTTGTGCTTGTTCGCATCGCTGGGATCGGCCTTGATCACCACCTTTTGGCCGAGTTGATGAATGATACCGCGGCCCTTTTCCTCGTAGAGGATTCCCGTCAATGGCTTCGTCACCATCAAATTGGCCTGATAACCAGAGACGACGAAGTCCGCCGCCGCCTTGCTGCGATACTGGATGCCGGAGTCACCAAAACTCTTATCGTTGTTCGCGACGATCTTGTAGGAGAGACGCAACTCAAAATTCCCCACTGTGCCGTTGGTCCAGATCAGGAACGTGTTTCGCGGCGCCGGATTGTCCGGCGTGGTCTGGCCGGTGATCGCGCCCTCTTTGACCGACCAAAACCGCGCATCGCCCTTCCAGCCCGCGAGGTCCTTCCCGTTGAAGATGGTGGCAAAGCCCGTTTCCGAGCCGGCGGCGGAGGCAACCGTGGCGTGCGCCAGCAAAGCCGCACAGGCGAGAATTGGAATTGACATGATGGATTTCATAATGAGTGAGGAATGATCGTTTGTTGGTGGACCGTGCGTTCAACTATTCGGCGGCGGTAGAAACTCCAGCCCGTATTTTTTCCCGATGGCGATGACCGTCGGAATCTTCTGTTGTTCGACGCAGATCGCCCCGACTTCCTCGAAGAACCCCTCAAAGCCCGCCGGCGTTATCGTCAGGACCAATTTGCCCGGTGTCGGACCGATGCTCTTGTAGCTGTGCGGCACTGCGCGCGGAGCAAAAATGATTGCGCCCTTTTTCGCCGGGAAGCGTCGGCCGTCACACATGAATTCGTATTCGCCTTCGAGCACGCAAAATGTTTCGTCCTCACGCTGATGAACGTGTGGGGGTGGCCCATCGCCCGGAGCGTCCGTGGATTCGACCACGCAGAGCGTGCCGCCCGTGTCCCGTCCGTGAATCTTGATGGTGATGGAATTCCCGATGACGGAAACGTTTTTGCCCGCGCCAGGCGCGACCACGAGAGGTTTTGTGCTGTTCATAGCGGTATTCGCGTCAAAAAGCCGGCGGCATATACAGTTCGGGCGTCCAGCCCGGCGCGCG
>CAZNOE010000292.1:0-2616 GCA_964574525.1 uncultured Bifidobacteriaceae bacterium | reverse complement strand
TGAAAGTGGCCGAGCAACCTGCCCGCCTTGCGAATCGTCGCCGCCTGATTCTTCTCTTCGATGTTCATGTGGAACGTGTCGAGGTGAAGCCTGAGCACAGGGCTACCGACGGCTTTGACCATTTTAAGCGCCTGGTCGCAGGTGTTGATGAAGTCCGTTTCGAAGCGGTTGAGCGGTTCGAGACAGACCTGCTTGCCGCACTTTTCGGCGTACTTGCAAAGCGTTTTGAGATTCTTGACCACGGTCTTCCATTGTTTCTTGTATTCATCGGGCGGCACCGCGTCCGCCCGGCCCACGGCCGAATACACCGGGCCGATCAGCGACGGACAATCCAGCACGACCATCTGGTCAATGAGCGTCATCATGTAATCCAGCCCGGTCTTTTGTTGCTTGGCGTTGCCGCGCAAATCACGGTCCGGCCCCATGCACGCGCAGACAGAGCCACAGACCAGCCCGTGCCTGACCAGCTCGCGCTTTACGTGGGCGGGATCAATGTGCGACGGGACTTCGATGGGAATCTCGATGGATTCGAAGCCCCATTTTTTGAATCGGCCAAAG
The DNA here is from genome assembly GCA_964574525.1 of uncultured Bifidobacteriaceae bacterium. Lineage (GTDB taxonomy): Bacteria > Verrucomicrobiota > Verrucomicrobiia > Limisphaerales > JADLHS01 > WYBW01. The sequence goes on along the minus strand of CAZNOE010000292.1, from coordinate 2,058 downwards.
AGCTTGGTGCTTTGGTTTGTAAACGGCGAAGTGAAGAGAAAAGTGTTAATGCCGAATCTCATGACGCAAGCCTAGACCGGAGAAACGAACTGTCAAAAGCAAATTATCCCCAGCCTGGAGCGCGGAGCTTATTCCCCTTCGACCGACCAAAGCTGAAGCGGACTGGATGCCCGCACTTCTGGCAAGACCAGCGTTCACTAAGCGTTCACTCTTTCAACCACCGCATCGCCTTCATCTCAAATCGCGGTAACGCGCCTGGCGCCACTGCATTCACGGGCACGCGCAACGTCAACGCGGTTTCAAATGCCTTTCCCACTTGCGCCACAAGTGACGCCACGTCGCGACAATTGGCCGCCGGCTCGATTTCCACCGACATTTCGGCCAACGATTGCGCCTGGCTGATTTTCACCTGGTATTCAGCCACGCCTTCACACGACCGGATGATTTCCTCGACAGCGCTGGGGTAAACATTCACTCCGCGCACAATGACCATGTCATCCACGCGGCCAAGGATGCCGCCTTCCAGCGCCAGTTCGTACCGGCCGCACGCGCACGACTTTCCCTGCTCCCTGCTCCCTGCTCCCTGCTTCACCAAGTCGCCCGTCCGGTAGCGCAGCAAGGGCGAACCCGTGCGGCCCAAGGTCGTCAAAACGAGTTCACCCACCTGGCCGCGCGGAACGGTTCTGCCGGTGGCGGGATTGATAACCTCGGCGAGGTAGGCAGATTCAATGACGTGCAACACGGCGGGCCGTGCCGGACATTCGTAGGTGACGGGGCCGACTTCGGTCATGCCATGGTGATCGAACACTCGCGCGCCGGCCCAAAGTGATTCAATTCGCGCGCGCGCCGCGAGGATGCTGCCGCCCGGCTCACCGGCGACAATGATCGTCCTGACGCGCGACGCGCTCACGTCAATCTTCTCCTCCGCAGCGACTTCGCCGAGACGGATCGCATATGTGGGCGTGCAGCAGATCACGGTCACGCCGTTGTCCACGACAGCGCGGAGCCGCGCGGCGCTGCTCAGGCCGCCACCGGGCAGGCACAGGCAGCCGAGCCGGGCGGCTGATTCAAACGCCAGCCAGAAGCCAATGAATGGCCCGAACGAAAACGGGAAGAAAACCCGGTCGCCCGCGACGACGCCCGCCGCGCGGAAAATCTCCATCCAGCTTTCGAGCATCCAATCCCAGCTTTCCGGCGTGTCGAGCCAGCGCAAGGGTGTGCCCGTCGTGCCGCTGGTCTGATGAAAACGGGTATAACGGTCGAGCGGATACGTCAGGTTCGTGCCGAAAGGCGGATCGTGGCGCTGGTCTTCGACGATCTCCAGCTTGGTTGTGAAGGGAAAGCGCAGCGAGAAATCCTCCAGCGATGCGACATCGAACGTCACGCCGGCGGATTGGAGTTTCTGCGTGTAGAAGCGGTTTGCTGGAATCAATTCCGCGACGAGCGTGCGCAATTGTTCGAGTTGTCCGTCGGTGATGTCCGCGCGCGTGGGATGAACGTCATCGGCCATGAAAGACGGTTATTTAGCAGGAGAACTGGCCGGTGACGTCTGGGCCGCGCTGGCTTGCGGTTTTGGCGGCGCGGGATTCGGCTTGTAGTACGTCACGAGGCAACCGCCGAGCGCCGCCAGCAGGATGCCGAGATAGAACTGCGGCTTGATCGCGCTCCACCCGCCTTGCGGTGGATGCTGGAGGATGGAGACCACCGCGTTCACAATCGGCGCTCCCGCGAACACAATCGCCATGACGACCGAGGGCGTGCCTTTCGCGCCGAACGCGAGCAGCACACAAAACGCGCCAATCGCACCCACGATACCCGCCAGCAGCGACCACCCCATGCCGCCTCTCGGATAATGCCAGTCCGCGCCGCGCATGAGCAGCGTAACCAGCGGCGCGAGCACGGCGGTGAGAAAGTAGGCGATGCCGACGAAGAGGAATGCTTTGTAGCGGCCATTGATCGGGTCTTTCATCCCCAGTTGGCCAGTGTGGAGAAAAATGCCATAGACACCCCACGACACAACCGTCATCAGAGCGAAGATTAGCCAGTGCATGGCGAGGA
>CAZNOE010000291.1:0-7337 GCA_964574525.1 uncultured Bifidobacteriaceae bacterium | reverse complement strand
CGGCATTCCGCCCACGATCACTTCCCAACCGCAGAGTCGAACGGTCAACGCGGGCACTAACGTGACCTTCTTTGTGACCGCCACAGGGACAACGCCGTTGAGCTATCAATGGCGACGCAACGAGACTAATCTGGCCGGCGCCACCGGCAGTTCGCTGACGTTGACCAACGTGCAACCGGCCAATGCGGGGACTTACTCAGTGCGTGTGACCAATGCGTTTGGCGCGGTCACCAGTTCCAACGCGGTTTTGACGGTCTTGGCGCCCCCGACAAATTGTGTCAGTGCCCCGACCGGACTGGTGAGTTGGTGGCGGGCTGAAAGCAACACCGTTGATTCGGTGGACAGCAATCACGGAACATTGGCGGGCAACGCGACCTTTGGCGTGGGCAGGGCAGGGCAGGGCTTTGTGTTCGACGGCAATGGTGATGGAGTGAGGATTGGCAATCCGACGAACCTGCAATTGCAGAACTTCACGATCGAAGCGTGGATAAAACGAGCCAGCACCGCGCGCGCCTCGTTCGACTTTAACGGCGGTATCGTCTTTGGTTATGGCTACGGCGGATACAACCTGGCAATTTTTGATAACGGCACTCCACTCCTGGGGCGAGTGGGAATCAATTACGTGACGCCGAATGCGAGCATCACGGATACGAACTTTCATCATCTGGCAGTGACCAAGTCGGGGTCCACGGTGGTATTTTATATCGACGGCACTGCTTATGCCGTGCCCTCGTACAGCACGACCTTCACGTTTTCGTCACCTGTCGCGATCGGGGCGAGCGGCGACAATCTGGTCAACAGCTTTTATGGCGCAGTCGACGAAGCTTCCATTTACAACCGCGCACTGGGTTCTAATGAAATTGCCGCGATCTATGCAGCCGGGAGCGCTGGCAAGTGCGGTCCGTCCGGCGGCATTCCGCCCACGATCACTTCCCATCCGCAGAACCTGACCGTGCCTGCCGGGACCAACGTGACCTTTACGGCGACCGCCACAGGGACAACGCCATTGAGTTATCAATGGCGGCGGAATGAGACCAATCTGGCCGGCGCCACCGGCACGTCGCTGACATTGAGCAACGTGCAACCGGCCAATGCGGGGACTTACTCGGTGCGGGTGAGCAACGCCTTTGGCTTCGCCACCAGTTCCAACGCGGTGCTGACGGTGGCCGTGGCCGCGTACGATGTGTCGGCGAACTATTCGCTGGCCGCCAATCCCAACGGGGTGTGGCGGTATGGGGCCTTGTCCAATCTGGCCGGGCCGTTGACGCTCCTGACCTTCTCGCGGACGTTTGGCGCGGAGAACGGCGTGCCGATTGGGGAATGGAATCCCGGTGGGGTCCTGCATCCCCACATTAACAAGGTGCTGGGGCCGGGCACGGCGGTGTCGGCGGGCGGCGCGTTTGTGGGGCTGGCGGGCACGGTTTATTTCACGCCGGGCGAGGACGGGACGGCACACAATTTTGGGGTGATCCGGTTCACGGTGCCGGCGGGCGGAGCGGGCAATTACCGGATCGTGACCGCGGTGCAACCGTTGTTCGATGGCGCGGCGTCGGCGGACGCGGATTTTCATGTGGACAAAAACGGGGTGCAATTGTTTGTCGCAGCCTTGTCGCCCAACCAAGGGACCAGTTATAGCAACACGATCGCCCTGGCAGCGGGGGACACGATTGATTTTGCGATTGGACGAGGCGCTGATGGCGTGCTGGGCACCACGGGGCTGAAGATCCAGGCGACGCTGGCCCAGTTGACCGGCACATCTGGCGGCGCACTCGGGTTTACCTCGCTGGTTCGCGAACCCGGCGCGACCGCAAAGCTGTGTTTTGCCGGAGTGTCCGGAAACACGTACACCGTTCAAGCCTCCACTAATCTGATTGACTGGAAAGTTGTGGGCATCGCTGTGGCTGACTCCAACGGGGTCTGTCAATTCGAAGACCCGGATTCCACCAAGTTCCCCTGCCGTTATTACCGCATTGTTGTGCCATACTAATCATCGGTCGCTTCGTACACGTTTTGGTGACCGGCACAACCCGGCGGGGCGAATCCGCTTTGACATCATTGCGCGCAAACGGATACTCGTTTCATGCGCGTGTTGATCACGGGAATCACGGGGTTTGTGGGCAGCCACATGGCGGAGTTCGCGCTGGCTCAGGGGGCTGAGGTGTTCGGGGCCTGCCGCTGGCGCAGCAATACCGAAAACATCGAGCCGCTGCGCTCCCGGCTTCACCTCGTCGAGGCGGACCTGCGGGACCAATCGTCCGTGCAGGAAATGTTGGAGGCGGCCGCGCCCGACTGCATCTTTCATTTGGCCGGCCAAAGCCAGGTCATGACGTCTTGGCACGCGCCGGTGGAAACGCTGGAGACGAACATCATCGGCCAGGTGCGTTTGCTGGAAGCCATCCGGCAGCGCGGCGGCCGCTTTCCGAAAGTGCTGGTGGTCGGGTCGAGTGAAGAATATGGCCTGGTGCAGGAACAGGAGTTGCCCGTGACCGAAGAACAGCAACTGCGTCCGCTTTCGCCCTACGCCGTCAGCAAGGTCGCGCAGGACTTGCTGGCGCATCAATATTTTTGCAGCTACGGAATTCCCGCGGTCCGGGCGCGGGCGTTCAATCACGATGGCCCCCGGCGTGGCGAGGTGTTCGTGACCTCCGCGTTCGCCCGCCAGATTGCTGAGATTGAGACCGGCGCGCGCGAGCCGGTGATTCTCGTCGGCAATTTGAAGGCGCGCCGCGATTACACTGATGTGCGCGATATCGTGCGCGGCTACTGGCTGCTGTTGGAACGCGGCGTGCCCGGTGAGGCTTACAATCTTTGCAGCGGGCGCTCCCACGCGATTCAGGAAATCCTGGATTTTTTTCTGGCGAACTCGACCGCGCGCAACATCGAGGTTCGCGAAGACCCGTCCCGGCTCCGCCCGTCCGACCAGCCGAATCTTTACGGCAGCGCGGCGAAAGTCCACGCCGCCACCGGCTGGACGCCGACCATTCCTTTTGAGCAAACCTTGATGGACGTTTTGAATTACTGGCGCGAGCGGGTGCAGCGTTCGCGACCCTGATTTTCACGCGCGTCAAGGAATCACCTGCGGCGCGGCTTTTTCGCCGCGTGCCCGCGCCTCGAACCACTCGCTCGCCGCCGGCAGGACGCGGCTCCAGTGCATCGTTTTGGCCCGCTCCCACGCGCCGTGGCGATAACGCTGGTAACGGGCGTCATCGCCGAGCAAGCCGGCGATCTGATCGGCCAGCGACGCCGGAGTTTCCTCCGCGGCGACGAGGCCGGTTTGATCGTGCAGCGTGGATTCGCGCAGCCCAGCCACGGGATAAACCGCCGCCGGAGTTCCCATGGCGTTGGCTTCGATGACGTTCAGCCCCCAGCCTTCCCGAACCGACGTGTGCAGGAGCAAATGCGAGCCGTGCAGAATCGTGTCCTTCTCCTGCTCCGACACCAGGCCGGTGAATCGCACGCTGTCGCCGAGCTGCAATTGCGCCGCCTCCTGCCGTAGCGCGGCTCCCATTTCGCCACCGCCAACAATCGTCATGCGCGCCGCCACGCCACGCCCGCGTAGCGCGGCCAGCGTCTGGAGACAATGAGAGACCCGTTTGTTGGGCGCGAGCCGCGCGGCCACTGCCAGCCGCAGAGGTTTCGTCAAAGGTTTCGCGTCCAACACGGCTAGCGCCTGCGTGGCGACGCCGTAGCGGATAATGGTGACGTTGCGCACGCCGTGCCGGTGCAGCCCTTCGCGCGTGGACTCGCACGCCGTCCAGAACGGAACATTCCGGTAAAGCCAGTGCGTCCAGCCGTCCTGAGACCGGCCGATTGCCGAGAGCGGCCATTTGTAGAACGTGTCCCAGATCGGCCCCAGCACTTCGTGCAGATACGCGACGCAATTGGTCCGGCACCACCACGGCGCGAACCACGCCACACCGTGATGCTGATCCATCACCAGATCGAAACGCGGCTGCCGGCGATACCATTTGATGGCTTTGACAATGGAAGTGCCCGGCTTTCCTCCACGCACGATGCGGATACCGTTGATGATTTCTTCCGGCGTTGCTCCCGCGAAATCGTTCGTGTACCAGTACACCTCGTGACCGCGTTGGACGAGCGCCGAGAGATACGCTAGCGTCACCCGCTCCGCGCCGCCAGCCAGCGGGTTCTTCGGGTCGCGCCAGTTCAGCATCAGGAAGCGCATGAGATGGTTGATTTGTTGCGACTGGAATTCACTCGTGTCCGTTCAAACGGGAGAATGCACCAGTTTCCTAGAGGCGGCCAATTTTCCCCAGTAGCGCCGTCGTGGACCGGCCCGGCACGACCGGCACGATCACGATCCGTCCCCCGCCCTGCTCCACGAGGCGGCGCTCATCCTGGTTCACCGTATCCGGCGTGTAATCTCCCCCTTTGACGTAAATGTCCGGTTGGGCGACCCCCAGAAATTTTGTCGCTGTCTTCTCTGCAAAAATGCACACGCCATCCACGCTTTCGAGCGCTGCCAGCACCGCCGCGCGATCATCTTCGAGGTTTATCGGTCGGCCGGCTCCCTTCAACTGCCGCACGCTCTCATCTCCGTTCAAGCCAACGAGCAGCACGTCGCCCAGGTTGCGCGCGTTTTCCAGATAAGTCACGTGCCCCAGATGCAGCAGATCGAAACAGCCGTTCGTCACTACGAGTTTTTTCCCTCGCGCGCGCACCGCCGCGCGCCACTCGGGCAATTTGTCCCATGCGATGATTTTTTCGCGAAAATTCACGGCGGGATTCTGGCTGAAGCGATTTCGCCTTGGCAACGAGATTTACGGAGCAGCGAGAATGGCGCGCGGAGCAGAGGCCTCCTGCTTCTTGCGCTCTGCTCCCTGCTTTTCCCCGTAATTGATGCTCATCGCTCCGGCGAGGAAATTCACAATGCGCACGTTCGCCAGACCGAGTTCACTCATCTGTGCCGCCACGCCGCGTTGGGCCGGGTAATGTTTCAGCGATTCGAGAATGTACGCATAGGCGCCGGCGTTCCGGCAGAAAACCAGACCCAACAGCGGCACGAATAGCTTGAGGTAACCAAAATAGACGGCGCGCCACGGCGGATGGTCGGGCCTGCCGAAATCAAGCACGAGCAAACGCGCGCCCGGTCTGGCCACGCGCATCATTTCACTCAACCCGGTTTTCCAGTTCGCCAGATTGCGCAAGCCGTAGCCGACGGTGACGATGTCAAACACGGCGTCGTCAAACGGAATTTGCTGGGCATCACCCCGCACGAATTGCAGATTGCGCCCGCCTTCGCTGCGCTTCGGCGCGGCAAGGATTGTGGATTGCGAGTTTTCTTTCTGAACACTAAATACCGAATGCTGAATTCTTTTTTTTGCCACTGCCAGCATGGGTGCGGTAAAATCCAATCCCACCACTTCCGCGCCGCGGTGCGCCAGCGCCAGCGCGATGTCGCCTGTGCCGCAGCACAAATCCAGCGCGCGGTCGCCGGGCCGCACCGCCGCCAGTTCGGCGACTCGCCGCTTCCAGCGCCGGTGCAGGCCGAAGCTTTGCAGATCGTTGATCAGGTCGTAGCGCGGCGCGATTGCGGCGAAGAGGGCATTGACTTTTGCCGCGCGCTGATCGCCAGGACTATAGAATCGGTTTGCCATTCGGGCGGGAAACGGCCCGCAGAACGTACCAAGACTGGACAATTCCGTATTGCGGCGCGACCGAAATCTTGTATGGTGCCAGTCAAATTGGCCATTGATGCATGGTTCACCGCGGCTGGCCTTAATCCTGCGTATTTTCCGCTGACAGCTTCGGCACAGCGCCGCAGCAAGACGATTATGAATCGCAAAAAGATCTTAATGGTGGATGATGATCGCGTTTTCCAGTATGCGCTCTCCCTTAAACTGAACGCCAAAGGTTACGACGCAATCAAGGCCCTGGACGGCTCTCAGGCTGTCAGCGCCATACGCCAGCACAAGCCCGATCTGATCCTGCTCGACATGAATTTTCCGCCAAACGTCGGGACCGCCCTCGACGATGGATTCCGCATCATGGAATGGCTGAAACGCGTGGAAGACGCGGCCCAAATTCCTATCATTGTCATCACTGGCGGCGGCCCGGAGGATTTCGAAAAAAGGATCAAAGCGGTCGGCGCCATCGCGGTCTTCCAGAAGCCGGTTAACCACGAACAGTTGTTCGCTACCATTCGTAAGACCCTGGGCGAAGAAGTCGCGGCTTCCTGAGCGCTCCGACGCCTTGCCGCGTGGGTCATTGCTGGAACAGATTTGCCACCCGGGACATCTCACGTAATGCAGTGGCGCATGGAAGCGCACCTCGCTAGCATCCGTCATGCACGTTGTTGGAATCGGAACCGCCGTCCCGCCGCATCGCTACCCGCAGCAGGAATGTTGGGACGCTTTGCAGAACTCCGCGCCGTTCGCCACGCTGACCTCCCGCTCCCGCGCCATCCTGCGGAAAGTCCTTTGCGGCGACAACGGGATCGCCACGCGCCATCTCGCGCTCGACCCGCTGACCGAAGCTTTCAATCTGACGCCGGATGTCCTGCATGAGCGTTTTGCCAGCCATGCGCCGGCGCTCGCCACTCAGGCCGCCGAACGCGCCTTGGCGGATGCGGAAATCAAGCCAGCCCAAATTGACGCCGTCCTCATCAGTACTTGCACCGGGTATCTTTGTCCCGGCCTGACCAGTTACGTGAGCGAACGCCTCGGCCTGCGGCCAAACGTGTTCGCGCTCGATCTCGTTGGCCAGGGCTGCGGCGCGGCGCTGCCCAATCTTCGCACCGCCGAGGCTCTGCTGGCGGCGGGCCGCGCGAAAACTGCCTTGTCCATCTGCGTCGAAGTTTGCAGCGCCGCGTTCTATCTCGACAACACCCCCGGCGTGTTGATCAGCGCGTGCCTGTTCGGTGACGGCGCGGGCGCGGCGGTGCTGGCCGACAAACCGCTGCCCAACCGGCGCGCGGTCGAATGGAAATCCGCCGCCTCGCGACTGGCGCCCGCCGACCGCGACGCCCTGCGCTTCGAGCAGAAGGGCGGCATGCTCCGCAACATTCTTACGCCCGCTGTGCCCCGGATGGCGGCGGCGCAGGCCGGACGGCTGCTGGAGGACTCGCTCACCGCGGCGGACGTGCAGCGCCGGCAGGTCGCGGGCTGGATCTGGCATGGCGGCGGACGCGACGTGCTGCAAGCGTTGCGCGACCAGCTCAGTTTGAGCGATGCGGACGTGCGTCACAGCACCGCAGTGCTGCGTGAATTTGGCAACATCAGCAGCCCGACTGTTTTTTTCGTTCTGAAGCGGGCGCTCGCCGACTGCGTGCCGGATGGACTTTGGTGGATGTCGTCGTTCGGTGCCGGCTTCAGTTG
>CAZNOE010000290.1:0-7338 GCA_964574525.1 uncultured Bifidobacteriaceae bacterium | reverse complement strand
CACGCTTATTTGCTCCGCCTGCTCGGCGTCCAGATTTAGATGCGTTTGCCCTGGATTGCGGGCGACGAGAGGATGACAATGGACGAAGTGTGCCGCATCCTGCCGGTTAAGTGGAACGGTCAATTGAGGCCGATGGGGAAGAAGGGATTGCAGAAGCTCTGCGAAAAGGCGCGTGTCTCCTTCAAATTTCCCATGCGGCGCAGCGTTGTGCGAAGACTCGACGAACACCGGAAGCGGCAGAACCGGAAACGCACCGAGCGATTGAAACGGCACACAGCGAAATGATAGGTGCAGAAAGCCGCTGTGAACGCACTGGCTGCAAGTATCCTGAATCTCCGGTTGACACGCGGTAGTTCCGCGAAAGTTCCGCTCTCGGTCGCACAGTAATCACACTCAAGCGGTTTTTTTTGAGGTTTCTCACGCACCGAGAGTTCCGAGAGTTCCCGCAAAGTCACCTGCTAAACCTGCGGGTGATGAAAGACAACGCATCTCAACTGCCCGCTCCCAGCGCGGGCCTGACGCCAGCGCCGGACTACGAAAACAAACGGCAACTCGCCGCACGCTTGGGCGTGTCCGTCCGCACGATTGACAACCTTCTCACGCGCGGCCTGCCGCATCTGAAATTGACCCGCAAGCTGACGCGATTCCCCCGCGCCGCCGTGGACGAATGGCTTGCGGAACGCCAGGTCCGCCGCGCTTGAACATGGTTGAGAACCCGTATTTTCAGTTCCCGTTTTGCGCGCTCTCGTTTGGTACATCCGAATACGAGCGACTCGATGCCATGATCAGTTTTGGCTATATCGAAGCTGGCGTGAAACTGTGGAGGAAACTTTCCAAGCAACAGCGGGAGCAGCGCACCGTTGGCTTCAGAATGTGGGAAGGTTGCCCGGACGGAGCCCAATGGAATAAACCGCTGCACTGCGCAGCACTTTACGGCGCCGAAGTCATCGGGATCAGCCACGGCCACTTTCCGAGCGCGCTCGAACGGCACAAGCTTATATGCGCTCACATTGCAGCATTCCAAGGTCAGTACGGTCGTGAGCCATTTGTTCGGATGAAGAAGAATTGGCTCTTTGACACGCGCGACGGCCACGGCATCACCTACCGCGAATTCTCCGTGCTGTGTGCCATCTACTCGGCCATCGGCGACAAGGAATTGGCCATCGTCACCCGTGAACGCATCCGACGTTGCGCGCTCGGCTATCGCACGAAAGCAATCATGGATGCGGAACTCCCCCGCCGCGCGGACAAGGCGCAACCTCTCACCGAACGCCAGTTGCGTGATACGATCACACGGCTTCATCGGAACAAATTCTTTGCCCGTTGCACCGTGGCTCGTCGCATTACGTATTATTCGATCCGCCTCGACAGCGAGGCCATCCGCAAAAAGATTCTTGAACGCCGCACCTACGCGAGTTTCTTTCGCGCCAGCCAGTCAGCGCAGGACGCAGCCCTCACCGCTGCGTTAGCCAGAAAGAAGGCCGAAAGCGCGAACGCTACCGCCACTCCTCCGTTGCGCGCTTGGCGTCCGAACACGCCTCCGGCTCGGAATTAGCCCCTTGCCAAGCATCCTGTCCGCTCCGGGTCGGGTCCGTGGCCGCTGAACGTCCACTCAACGTCCACTTTAATAGAAAGCCTCTTACAGAAAGCCTTGAAAAGAAATTCTTGAAAAGGAGAGAGAAGAAAAGGGACTCTCTCTTTAGAAAAGATTTTCAGAAGCAATTACAGAAGGAGAGATACGACCACGCCAGCCCTTCGGCTTGGAAAAGCAAACCCGCCGCCCGCGTTGCCCACCGAGCCGCCGTCAGGCGATTCGCGCGGGCGCGTGACGAAGTGGCGGAATGGGGGTTGAACGCGCCACGGCTCAAATCCGGCGCAACGTCGGCACATTCGCACCATCGCGCACGAAAGCGAAATTGGCTTTTGCGCTCGGCTGATTTGGCCCGCCCCTTTTGAAAACAATTCCCCCGCGAGCCAATGGGTTGCAGCGACGTGGTTCGGGCACCGATCGTGCGGAGCTTCTTTCAGTGCGGGTATTCGCCCCGGTCCAGCCGAGGCAAAGAGTGGTGGGCCTTGTTGAACCCCGTCCAGTTTTCCCTCGGCTCTTTCTTTTAGTGGGGCAAGTTTTCCCCGGCGGCGCGGGCGACTGTCTTTTCCATCTGGTCGCAGATTTCCCCGGCGCTGCCCTTCTTTTCGTGCGTCCAACTTTCCCGTGCATGGGTCAATAGAATCGCCCTCTTCGCTCAACCCTCGACTCTCACCAACCAACCAACCTGCTCTTTATCACCTGGCTACTTTTTCGGTGCGGCGGCTTGAAGGGGTTGCTGTAGCATGTCTGGACGACTTCTCAACCCACAACTCCAGACGCGACAGCTCAGCTGCTTCTTGCGGCAACTACCCGGATACAGAAAAAACGGCACGCCCGATCCCAAATAAAGCAGAGCCACTACAATGGCGCGACGAAACGCTATTGCTCGCCTTTTACGGCGTGTTCGGCGTAGGCGATTCGGGGTCTCACAGTGACAACTCCACCAGACCCTGGCCGGATCTTGATCTGGCGGCAACGCCTGCTTGTTGTCAATGGCCTTCAAATATTCACGCGGCTGCTGAGAACGATGAGTACCGAGCCTTGGCATGGTGCGCCGGCGTGATAGCGCATTGTTGCTTGGTGCGACGAAACGGTTACTTCAGCGTAACTCACCGTCGTTGCGTCCGCCCGGTGCATGCAGGTTGAGAATGGGCCCGCTTGTGGCGAATGGGAACGATGCAGCCGGCGCAGCCAGTTCAGGGTGCCAGCCGAGGACTGCTGCCGGGCCTCGCGAAACGTTTTGCCGCGCACACGCTGCGCAGTCGGCTCGTCGAAGCCTGAGGAGATCCATTGCTGTGTTTGCCAACGAAGCTTCCTTCGAACGAGCTGCTTCAAATTCCAGCGCCATTCAACAATCTCCCCAGTTACCGGGAAAACTCCGATCAAGCGAAACGGGTTGATACGATTGAGCGGCAAGTCAACTAGTGCAGCCTGCGCGGCCTCCGGTGAATTGGTGGTGCTCACCCGATTCACAACTTCACCTCGGCTGACAGCCAAGGACTCGACGCGCTTCGAGATGGAATACCAGTTGATGAGAGCAAAGGTTGAAGCTTCGTCGTTTGTGGCGATCCAGGTTCCACCTCCTGGTTCGGAAGGACACAGCACGGCTCGACCGTTTACCTTTTTTATTGTCGGAGGCTGCCCCGTGGGTCGCGTCAGCTTTTCGTCGCGGTTCATGCCGAGGCAATAGCCCCGTCGTCGCGCGATAAACGTGACAGTACACATGGCTGGAATTAGTCCGCTGCCGGGTAGGTGGCGGCCAGGCGGGAATACTCACGCCACTTTTGCCAAACGAGCGAGAGCTTCGTCGGCGCGCAGCCGCGCTTGCGATTCGCCGCACCGATGGCAAAGACCAGCTCCCATTGTCGGAAAAGCGTCCGATAGGCAGCGAAGATTGAGTTGCGGGCGTCATAGATACTGGTTGCTTCGGAGGCTGCGCCGTTCAGTTCGATGATTTGAAAGTTTTTTCCGGCTCGTAAGTCATCCTCGCTCTCGAATCGGATGTCGTAGCGACCGATGAAAAAGCCAGAGAGCTTTTGCGAAATGTCGTCAATCCGCATTTCGAGTTCCGGCGTGCAGAGCCTCCTGCCGTCTCGGAAAATGCAGCCTTGCGCGTGATTGCCCGCTTCGACCAGTTTCAATTCCTCGCCTGCCGCAAGCACTTCGTTATCTCGCTCGCTGAAACGCTGGACATATTTATCCGCCATGAAACGGGCGCGCGGGTCGCGCCAGATTAGCTCCTTCACGGTGGACTTTCCGTCGCCGACGAGAACCGGAAACAGTTTTTCCGTGATGGCGAAGATGTGGCCGCGCGCCTCGTGCGGGAAGCGATAGTAGAATATGCCGGCTTCCAGCGGGCCGGGTGCGTAACGCTGTGCAACCAGAGGCGCAGAAGTCTGGCGCAAATAGGCTTCGGCTTGTTTCTTCGAGCGAATCAGTTTTATGCCCGCGCCGCGCTGGCCGACATCGGGTTTGAGGATGAACGGGAAGTTGACGCCGAGCCGTGTGCGGATTTCGTCGAGCGAGCGCAATCGCGCCGCAAGCGTATCGCCCGCGACAAGTTCAGCCTCCGCCGTGAATTCCGGGCTGCTCAAAGAAAGCTCTTTCAACGTCGCGATCTTGGATTCGCCCACGATGCCGCCGGAGAAAATGCCGGGGTTCGCGGCGGTCACTACCTCCAGCCCGCGATATTTCAGCGCCAGCCAGGCGCAATAGATCCCGACGGGCGGATAGAACATCCAGGCGGGCCAAAATTCCCAATGCCGCCAGCGACTGAGTCGCGCAATGAAACGGCGAGAATTAAAATTCACGAACGCGCGACGAAGCAGTTGAAGCGTGCCGAACAAAAGCACACCCACTCCGAGCAGGAGTAATCCGGCGTGCTTGTAAGTGCCGAGCCAGTTTGTCAGTCGTTCGCCAAATGTTTGCGCGAGGAAGAGAATTGCCACGGTCCATACGCACGATGCGACGCCGGTAATGATCAGAAAGCGCGGCAGCGGCACGCGCAGGAATCCAGCGGCTAGATACGTTGGCAGCCGTGCGCCGGGAACGAGACGGCTGAAAATCAAAATGGGCGTTCCACGTTCGGCAAACCAGCGTTCGCTCTCGGCCACTTTCGCAGTGAAGCGGCGGAGTGACGAACGCTCGAACCAACCGCGTCCGGCGTAACGAGCAAGCGCATAGAGACCGGCGTCACCCATCCAGATGCCGAGAAAGCACGCGGCAAACGCTGCCGACCACGAGATGCCGCCGGTGGCGAGCAACAAACCCGCACCCACGGCAGCCACGTCTTCCAACACGAACGTGGCCAGGAAGAATCCGGCGGCTTTCGTGAAGGGAATCCATTCCGCGACGACGGACGGGGATAGTGGCAGGACTTCAGTCATCAGGATTATGCGGCGGCTTTGGTCGCTTCAGCCTGGTGCTTGAGCGTGGAGGGCGCGACGCCGAAGCCCGACGGCATCTGCAATCCGAGGATTCCGCCCATGACACCGATGAGTGCGTAGTGGTGTACGGCGTGCGCGACGGAATACATGATTTCGCGCCCGACGGTGGATGGCGAGGCTTGTGAACCGCTGGTCGCGTAACTGGTTTTGCATGTCACGGCCAGCGAGCGCATCAGGAAAATGGGATCAAGACGTTCGTAGCCTTCGCGGAGTTCATGCGTGGCGTTCAGCGCCGCGAATCGGTCGCTCTCGACGAGCGTTCCGCGCTCACGATGGTCGTAGTTCAAGTCGCCGTCCATTGCCGAGTCGAGCAGGCTGCGAAAGTGGTCGAGGCAATGCCGATAGTGACCGCCGATAGAGGCGTTGAAGGCGACGGGCACTTTGCGCGTGTAATCCCCGTCGCAGATTTGCGCAAGTAGCGATTCGCCCTGCGCGAGTGTTTCGAGAACGGATTGAATGAGTTCCTGGGATTCTGGCAAGTTGGCTTTCATGTGGATTCAGTTTGGAAAGAGATTGCCGATAACTGGGATTTGCCGCCGGTGAATGAACAGCGTTGCGAGCGCGCAAACGAAAACGATCAACGCCAGCGCGAAGAGCAAGCCGCCGTCGTTCTTCACGACGATTCCAAGTTTCGTGAGATGACTGCCAATTGCACCGAGCATCACGCCAACCGCGATCAACGCGCCGAGCCATGTCGTGCGCGGAAAGATGAGCAGCGCTGCCGCAAATAGTTCCACCACGCCGCTGGCGTAACGTCCCCACGGCTCAAGCCCCACTTTAGTGAAGATGTAAACCGATTCCTCCGCACCGGTGAACTTGAAGTAAAGCGTCTGGAGCAGAATCGCCGCTGCCGCGAGCCGACAAATCCAACTTGCGATGAGCAGCGGGGTGGAAAGCGTCTCCATGTTGGCAGGTGTGAAGACGCAGTCGCAGCTTGTGTGAGCGTGGGAATTCATTTGCCTTTCTTCTCCACGAGCGCAGGCCAATTGGTCTCAGCCTTGCCGAGATTACCCTTGGTATCCTTGTTGAAATCGTTGCGCACGCCTTTGCTGTATTGCAGCAGCAACCGGCCATCAACGATCTGGAAGGCTTCAACGTCAATTTCGACCAATTTATTGCGCGAGACGCCGTAAGCGCAGTAACCGCCAAAGGCCGGTTCATATTTGGCGGGGTCGGCCTTGAAAAGGTCGCGGTGCTCTTTCGAGGCAAAGTAATAAGGCGCGCCGTTGTGTCGGGCAGGAAACTCCGGCTTGCCCATCACCGGCTTGTTGTCGGTGAAAAAAGCGACGGGATCGTAGCCTTGGATGGCCACGCCGGCTTTGTCGAGGTTGAGCAGGGATTTGGTTTGGGCGAAGGCAGGCAAAGCCAAAACCACCAGCAGTATTGAAAGAAACAGTTTTCGCATCACGAGGGTTTGTCGTGGACGGTCGAGAGACCTTACAAGGATTTTTGGCCCGCCTGGAATTCGCAGAAAATGCAGCGTTTCCTGTTCTGATGGTGATATTTGGCGCAGGCCACACGGTGATTCAACGCTTTGTACACGGCGGCGGCGGCGAGCATCCCGAGCGGTGGTGCGAGGAAATAGACCCAAAGCGCGGTCCACAGTCCCGGAAGCACGGCGCTGCCGAGCGTGCGGGCCGGGTTCATACTCATGCCGGAGATGGGCGCTTCAAACGTAATAAACGCCGCCACGCACGCACCCGCAAACAAACCAGTGAAGCGCGCGAGCTTTTGCGTATTCGAGACGACAAGCACGACGGACATCAAGATGAGCGCGATGATGACCTCGCCGAGAAACGCCGCACCTGTTCCGCCCGCACCTGGCAACGTGGCAACGTAGTTGACGGAAGGATGGGCGAGCAACTTCCCAGAACCGCTGCGACCAACGCGACACCCGCTACGCCGCCAGCGAATTGCGCGACGACGTAAAACACGGCATCCCACGGCGCGACCTTGCCCAGCCGGAAAAATGTCAGCGTCACTGCCGGATTCAGGTGAGCGCCCGATTGTTTGCCCCACGGTGAGTAGATAATGCCGATGGCGGTCAGCCCCATTGCCAGTCCCATCAAGACGCGCCTTGGGAATTCTTCAGGCAGAACTCGAAGGGCCGGTGACGCCGGATGATAAAGCAAAATCGTAAAGACACTGGCCGACACCATGAAGATGCCCAAGCCCGCTGCTTCCATGAGGTATTCGGGCCAATGTCTTTTCAGGGCGTTCAACATCTGAAATCCTGCCTCGGTCTTTGGATCAATACATCGTGGCCGGAACGTAACCCGGAATGTGATGCCGATACGTCCACAT
>CAZNOE010000289.1:0-7345 GCA_964574525.1 uncultured Bifidobacteriaceae bacterium | reverse complement strand
TACATGCCGGTGGCGGAGGCTTCGGCTTGCATCCGCATAGAACAGCCGCGACCCCAACACAGACCAAGACCGGGAGACTAAGCCTTCCATCGTTGTCGTGATGTGAAACTGGATCATTTCGAAATGGCCAGTACAGATTAGGTCCTTGCTCAACCTCAGCAAATATCTTTATGCCCCAAAGCCGGTTGTCTTGTGGCATCTGAACCCCAATCGGATCTCTGTTTAGCCATTCATGCCGACCCGATGCGGTTTTGTAGGCGCACGCCCGCGAACCGGGCGTGTTTATTGGGCGGCGTCGCGCTCGCCGTGACAAGCGACCCGATGCGCGACAGCGCGAACCCCCGACGCGAGTTTTTCGGGGGGAGGTCGCCCACATGGACGTGAACGCGCGGCGGTCAAGCGCCACTGACGGCGACTCGACGGCTAAAGGAAAGAAGCAACTGTGCGCGCTCTCCATCACGCGAACAGACTACACGTTCGGCGCGGGAACGGAAGCGGGATTTTCTTCGCTTGGCCTGGCGGACGGATGGCAGCGGGCGTGAACTTCCTGAAGCTGCTTGATGCTGACTTCGGTGTAGATGGCGGTGGTGTCGAGCTTCTCGTGACCGAGCAACTGTTGAATGAACCGGATGTCCGCGCCGTTCTCCAGCATGTGCGTGGCGCAACTGTGCCGCAGGACGTGGCAGCAGCCTTTGCGTTTCAGTTCGGCTTGCTTGAGCCACGCGCTGACCATGCGCGACACCACGTCGGGATTGAACGCCTCGCCGTAGCCGGTGAGGAACAACGCCGGCGTGCGCGTGTCCAGGCAGAGCCGCGGACGCACTTCCTGCAAGTAGCGTTCGAGCCACGCGATGGCGCGCGCGCCGACGGGCACGACGCGGTCTTTCTTGCCCTTGCCCAAACGCACGTGAAGCGTGCGCCGCTCGGTGTTCACGTCGGGCAGTTCGACGCGGCAAAGCTCGGTGCGCCGGATGCCCGTCGAGTAAAACAGTTCGAGCATGGCGCGATCGCGCACGCCGAGCGGATCGCCCACGTCGGGCACGGCGAGCAACCGCTCGACTTCGGGCAGCGTGAGCACGTCCTGGGGCAACCGCTTTTCCATGCGCGGCAACTCCACTTCGCTGGCCGGGTTGTGAAGGATGACGTCCTGGCGCGTGAGCCAGCGGAAAAAATCTTTGAGCACGCCGAGGCGGTTGCGTTGCGTGCTCCAGCCGAGGCGCTGGCCGTTGGCTTTGGTGCAACGCCAGAGCCAGCGTTGGTAACTTTCCAAAATCGGGCGCGTGATTTGACTCGCGCGCGTGAGGTCGCGCTCGGCGGCCCACGCCAAAAAAACTTTCAAGGCATCGCGCCGGCCTTCGAGTGTGCCTTCGGCGTAGTTGCGCGCGCCCAGGGATTCGATGTAGGCGTCGCGCCAGAGCGCCAGCGCGTCGGGCGCGCTGCGGTCGAAGTGGTCCGGGCGTCGCTCGTTGCCGCCGCGCTGCTTCTTCGCGCGACGCGAGAGCCATTCGACGGCTTTGATGCCTTTGGGTGCGGCCATGATTACGATGCGAAAGTTACGTTACGATGCGTTGTTTTCGGGCGTGCTCCTGATGTGCGTTTCCGCCAGCCCGCCAGGTTGCGGCTAAGTGGCAGCGGCGAGCGCGGTTAAAGGTGGCGGCGCGGTTTCGCCACCCGCCAACACCTGCCTGTTTCCGTCCGCCACCCCCTCCGAAAAAACCGTCAGGTTTGTTTTGTAGTCGTGCCGCAGCTTCGCCACTTCGATCAGGCCGATGTGCGCGACGGCTTCCGGCGCGTCGAGGTCAAAGAGGATTTCATAGACGAACGCGCTGCCCAAACGTCCGTGACGGATGGCGAGGTATTCGAGTTCAACCAAACGTTCCAGGTGGACGCGCACCTGGCTGAGACTCCAGCCGCAGAGGTCGCGCAGTTCTTTTCGGCTGAATGTCGTCACTCCTTTCGCGCCGCGCTCCTTGCGCTTTTGTTTCATCAGCTCGCGGATGAAGCCGAGCAAGCGGCGCGTCTGCGGCGGCAACTCATCGAGCGAACGGCCCAGCACTTCGGGCGCGAGCTCGTTCGCCAGCGCGATGTCATCGAGCGTCACTTCCATGAAGCGTTGTCCGCCCGGAAGCGTCCGCGTCTCCCGCTGGTGCTGGTGAAGCAAAGCGATGGCGTCAATGAGCGTGAGATATTTTTCGTGGTCGCGCCGGTTGCGCGTGCGCCCGGTCGGGAACGTCAGCGCGGGCGCGAAGGGATTGAGCACGTCCACCGGCGACAAGAGCCGCTGCGCGTCGCGGAGTTGCTTCAAGAGGTCTTTGCGCTCGGCGCGCGCGATGAGACCGGCCAGCGTGCGCCGCTCGCGCTGCAGGCGATGAATGCGCCCGGTCTGCTCGGCGCTCTCGTCCACCGCCAGCGTGAGGCAGCGGTTCTGCAACTCCTCGTCGAGATCAATCGCGGTGGTCGTCAGGAAAATCATCACCGGCCCTTCGACGTGATATTCCTGCGTGACCATCTTGCCGGTGGCCGGGTCTTTGCCCGTGCTGGCGATGGTCAACTCGCCTTCGCTCTGCAAAAGTTTGAGCGCGTAGCTGGCGCGCTCCGCGCCGGCTTCCTCCACGACCGCGAGGATTTTATGTTGGAGGCTCGTCTCGCCCAGGTAGTAGAGCGACTGCCCCGTCATGGCCGAGTATTTGACGCGCTCCTCCTCCGGGAAGAACGAGAGCACCGCGTCCATGAGCGTCGTCTTGCCCGCCGCGCTCGCGCTCTGAATGATGATGGCCAGCGGCCTTTCGAGTTTGCGGCTCACGCCCGCCAGATACGCAACGAGCGTGTTGGTTTCCTCGCCGATGATGCCCGCCTGATGAAACGCCTCGCGCAAGCGGGCGATGAGGTTCGGCTCGCGCAACCAGGCCAGCGCCGCGTCGCGTTCCTCCGGCGTGAGTGTCACCGCCGCCGCGACGTTCTCCGCTGGCTTCGCCAGTTCCGTTTGCGCCTGCTCGACCGCGAGCAACAGGCGCGCAACGTCGCGCTTCAACAAGTCGGTGGTGAGTCCGGTTTCCTCGGCGGCGCGTTCAATGAAGCGGCGGCGCTCCGCGTCGCGGCAAAGGTCAATCGAGTCCAGGTGAAAGCGTTCACCGGCGCGCAAGCGCAGCGCGACTTTCAGCGCGTCCGTGCCGAGCGTCTTTTCCAAACCGCTCACGCGATACTCGCGCCCGTCCACGTCCAAGAACCACGCATCGCCCCGCTGCTCAAGTGTCGGCATCGTCGGCGCTGGCGCTGGTGGCTTTTCTTCTTTAGTCGCTGGCGCAGTGTCAGCAGCTAACACAGCAGCTAAAGAAGAAGAAGGCGCGACCGCGTTTGCGTTGCGCGGCGAAGCCGCATTGGGTGAAGGCTCTGCCTTCCCAGCACCGAGCCAAGCGGCCGAGTTCAACAAGAGCGCCAGCGATTTGTCGGCGGGCTTCACCTTCTGCGCGTATTCGTTGGCGTCCATGCCGTGCGGGAACTTGATGCGAAAGACTTCGACGCCGTGCGCTTTGAACCGCTCCGCGTCGCGCTGCGCCGCGCGCTCGCCGGCATCGTCCGCGTCGTAAGCCAGCTTCACGCGCCGCACCTGGCGCAACGCTTCCCACAGTTCATCGCTGAAGCCCTCCGTTCCAAACAGACACGTCACGTTGCGAAAGCCGCTCGCGTAAAATGTCAGCGCGTCGAACACCGCTTCGCACAAAATGATTTCGTCGGACTGCAACGCCTCACGATTCAGCAAGCCGCGATGCGGCCCGGGCGGATAGAGATGTTTCATCTCGCCGCGCTGCGCCCGCCGTCCGTAAAGGCTGACGCCGTGGCCGTGCTCGTCATGCAACGGCACGGTGATGCAGCCGTTAAAATGTTCGTGGCCGCTCGCGCGCCACAGGCCAAGCTGCGCGAGCCGAGTCCGCAACGTCTCGCCCTCCTGCCGGTTGCTCTCCGGCAACCGCAAGCCCAGCGTCCGGTCGGCGAAGCCGATTTGAAAACGCTCAATGAGTTCGTCGTTGTCCAGTCCGCGACTCGCCAAGTAAGCGCGTGCCGGCGCGGACTGCTTCAACCGTTCGTGATAGTAAACGACAACCTGGTTGAACAACGCCGCGTCGTCCGCCGCCGCGTCCAGCGGACACGGCAGGCGCGGCACGCTGCTTTGCTTGGTCAAGGGTTGCGCGGCGAACGCCGCGTTGCCGCCCTGGTTCAACAACTCGAAGGCATGGCGAAACGAAACGCCGTCGTGCCGTTCGATGAACTGGATGGCGTTGCCCGCCTGGCCGCACGCCATGCAGTGAAAGAGTCCCTTGTCCGGCGTGACGATGAAGTTCGGCGTCTCGTTGTCCGGGTGGAACGGGCAGCGCCCGATCCAGTCTTTCGAGCCGTGCTTTTTCAACTCGATGCCCCGGCTCTGGACCAGCGCCCGCAGATCGGTCGCGCGCTTCACGCGCTCGATGTCGGTTTCAGGAATGCGCCAGGCCATCGGCTGCCTCCGTTCTGGAAAAGGGCGTCAAGTGTGATTGCATTGCCCATAGGTGGATAATATACTGTCCACATGCAAGCTCTTTTTTCACTCCGGCCTTACGCTCGGTTCATGGCAACGAAGTCCAACTTGCGGCGGCGGCGCGAAGCCGCTGGATTGTCCGTGCGCGAACTCGCCAAACAAATCGGCGAGTCGCACACCAACGTCAGCTATTGGGAACGCAGCGGGCAGATTCCGCGTTCCGACGTGCTTGCGCCGATGGCGAAAGCTCTCGGCGCCACTGTGCATGATTTGTTGGGCGAGCCAAAGCCGGGCCGGGCGGTCACGCCTGGCGGCAAGCTCGGCCAGGTCTTCGAGCAAGTCGCCAAGCTGCCGCGCCGCCAGCAGGACAAAATCATTGAGGTCGTCCGGGCATTGGTCGCGCAACGCGCCAACGGCAACGCCTGAGCTTTTCCTTTTAGCCGCGAGCCGCGCCAGCGGCTTCCGTTTCCTTCCGCCACGCGCGCTCCAAAACTTTCTCCCACCCAAACCTCGCGCGCGCGTGGCGGCGTGCCGTGGAGCGAAGCGACACGCACGTTTCCGACGCGCGCGCGCTCGTCACGAGGAACGTCGAACGTCCGCCAGGTTTCCAACCTGCGCGCCAGCCTGACTTTTCTTTTTAGCTGCTCCGAGCGGCTAAAGAAAATGCGCCAGCATTTTCACGCTGCCCGGCGCGGCAGCCAGAGCGCCTATCAAGCAGGCCAGCGATTCACGATTGCAACGAGCGCGTCAGGATTTTCCCGGCGCGCCCGCCGTTTCAAACCGTCCACTCTAAAAGCTGTCTTTGCCGGCAAACGACCGGCGACGTTGAACGCGGCAGAAGATGAACGAACCACCCGCGACCTTCGCCGCGCCTTTCCCGCGCCCATCTTTTCAAACTGCGGAGTGGGGCAAGCCGGGAGCGTGACGGCGCGGCCTGTGCGTCCGGTGGCCGTGCGCCAGCACCGCCCGTAAGATAAGAGCACATTGTGCGACATAAAACGGTCGGCAGCGGGGTCTTGGGGGTTTCCCGCTGCCGAGGCCGCCCGTTGCCTTTCCCAGCGGCCAGTTTTATGTCGCACAATGTGTCTTATCTGAGCGAACTGACTTTGCCTTTTTCTGTGAGCGGTAGGGCGCTTCCCCGCACAGGCCGTGACGGCGCGACCCTGGCTGCCACACGGAGCACGTCCTCACCTGCGCGCATTCCATCCGGAGTTTTGAGCGGGAGCGAACTGAAATTGTCCGGGCAGCGTCAGCGGTCGTCATTGTTCTGCCGGTGACGACGCACGGCACGGCGCACGGGAGAGACATTCCAATTGAAAAACGTTTCGTCTCTCCCGTGTGGCGGGACGGGCGACGCCACGGGCAGACTGACTTTTTCTTTGGGGCGAAGCTGGGGCGTGGCGGCAGGACGGCTGGCCTTTGTTTCGCAGCCGGCCTGACGCCACGCTCCAGCGCAGGGGGAAGTTGCTCGCTCCGTTTGGGCGGGACGCCGCCTGACTCGGAGTTGCGCTCGACTCAAGCGGGGTGCTTTGCGAGTTCCAGTTTGCAGAAGAACTCGACGTAATCCCGGAGCGTTTGGACTGTGGAGATGTCTGTGTTCACTCCAAGTTTTTTGAGTCGGCGTTGAGCCGCCCAATGAACCTCAAGCGTGTCGTCGTCGAGTTCCCAGCCTTTCACAGGAGCAAGCTCCTTATCGAAGCGGTCCGACGGCCGCAGTTTGCCAGATGGCACGCGCAAGGGGACTGCCACTTCGTTCCAAAGTTCCAAGACCAATCCCTTCGGCAAATTGTTCGCCGCGAAAAATTGGCTGTAGATGCTGTCCAGCGACAGGTCCTCACGGTCGGCGAAGCGTTCAAGTCTGCGCCGATGAGGGATGAAGTTCCACGCAAGAACGCCGCCCGCCACAACGAGTCCAACAACAACCGCTGTCACAACCGTAGCACTCATCGTTTATTCTCCTGCACAGGCAGCGGCACAGCCACCAAGTAGTCCCAAGTCGAAAAAGCCGTCGAAGATTGTCAACACAACAGCAGCACGACCGGCCACTTTGCCAACCTTGCTGCCAACGCTGCCAAACTTTGAACCGACTTTGTGCTGCCATGTGGTCGGATGTGGTGGCGTTCCTCCAACGCCGGTTCGCCCCGTTGACCCCACAGCCTTGTTGAGGCCCGCGTTGCAAATCTCGCCGATGGAACGGTCAATCGGAGACCGATACTTTTCAATGCAGTCAGCGTAGCAGCTTGCAAAGTCCAAGCCGAAAGGATCAACGTTGCTAACGGGATTGTTCCCGACTGCGCCGTAAAGATTCAGGTTTACGCGCGTGAACATGCTGAGAGGATCTAAAACAGCCTCCGCCATTGCTCCAAGCTCACCCGCGCTCCGAGGTTCAATGCGTGGCTCAATCTTCGCAATCGCGTAAACCATGCTGCCGTCATCACCCAACGGGTCTCTGTTTAGCCACCTCTGCAAATTCGGATAATAGAAGCGGTAGCCGTAGTAATACAACCCGCTGTTGACGTGGATTTCCTTGGAACTGAACCGATACACGTTCAACGCGTAGAGGCTGCCGCTCTGGCTGATGACGTTCCCAAACGGATCGTAACGATACTCCGCCACCTTGGATTGCGAACTATTCAACATGTACGTCATGTTCCCATTCCCATCCGCATGATAAACGGCGTGCGTCAGATTTGTGCCTCCGGTGCCGCTGTGCGCGGTGCGCCCCAGCAATCCGCCAATCCCACCCGCAACTTCCAAACTCCCACTGAGGTCACTACCACGCGTATAACTCACCGTCGGCGTGTTGCCGCTGTTGCGCTCCTGAATCACCCG